>JBBQSL010000131.1:0-9880 GCA_038213895.1 Kiritimatiellales bacterium
CGGGGCGGCAAAATCCCACTCGCAGACCACAAACTCCTGCCCGCCCTCTCCGGTAGTCATCTCATGAACACGGGATTTTCCGTCGACCAGTGATTCGCATTCCAGTCCAGCTAGATCAACCAGTGTCAGATATAAATCGACGCTTTCAATCAGTGTATCGCGCACCACCCCGACTGGCACGTCTGGGCCAGCGATGATGAACGGAATGCGATGAATCGATTCATAAATTCCAAGATTTTTCTGTGTCAGCCCGTGCTCCCCGGCAAAATCGCCATGATCCGCTACATAAACGATGATGGTGTTATCCATCTCGCCTTGAGATTTAATCTCTTTTAATACCTCGCCGATTGCCTCATCAACCATGGTAATTAGAGTAAAATGTGCGGCCATCTGACGTTTTAACTCCGCGCTGTCATGAGCGAGAAATGGATACCCCATTCCTTTTATGCCCCGAATATATTCCCGCTGGAAAAGCGGTTTCCCTGCAAAATCCCGCTCTAAATAGTCGCAGGCATTATCCGGAAGACTTAAGGCGGCGGCATCATAATCGTCCGCCCGGTTAGCTGGCGGGGAAAACGGATCATGCGGACGCTGGAAACTAACGTTCAAAAAGAACGGATGTTCAGAATTTCGCTGCCGTAAAAATTCAACGGCATTGCGCCCTGTCCAGGCTTCCAGAGAAAATTCTTCCGGGAGTTCGCTAACAAACGCACGATTACCGTATCCGGGATGTCCGGGCAGGCAAAAGCCCTGATCGTACTGATCCGCCAAGCCGGCCTGAATCAAGTCGTTAAAATAATGGCAGCTGGCCGGATTATCGCTCGCGGCATCACATAAATCTGACAGCCGGATATACTCAAATCCGTCGTTGACCCACTGAGACGGAAGGTGGGCTTTACCGACAAACGCGGTCTCATATCCGTTTCCCCGGAAAAGTCTCGCTAGATTCGGCGCAATATGCCGAACCTCGCGGACAAAATTTCCGGAAATGCCATGCGTGCGAACATACTGCCCGGATAAGAAAGACGCCCGCGAAGGGGCGCAAATCGGATTGTTGCAATACCCATGGGTAAAGAGAACTCCGCCACGGGCAAGCTGATCCAGATGAGGTGTTTTCACATCCGGATGCCCCGCAATACCAAGGCAGTTGGCATTATGCTGATCACTCATTAACCACAAAATATTATGTCGACGCTTCTTCTCCATCTTTCTCCTTGACCCGCAACGGGTTTTAAAACGCACTAAAAATCTACGTGCGCAGAATATCAATATACCGACAGAGTTCAATCGACACCTTGGTTTACTGTTAAATTAGTTAGTTTAATTGTTTTTTATGATCGAAAAAACGTGTTGCTCAAGGAGACGATCCGGGTAGCCTTATGTTCAATTTGATTGATTTCATTCATACAGAGCGATAGTTGTTAACCGCATGAGCGAAAAACCCATACGACTTATCGACGTTGCAGCCAAAGCCGGAGTATCAATCACCACGGTCTCACTCTCATTAAACAGCCATCCCCGTATTTCCAAAAAAGTGCGTAGCCGCATTCAAAAAATTGCCAAAGACATGGGCTATCAACGCGATCCGATTGCAAAAGCCCTGCAGGAAAAAACAATCCACAAGGGCGTCGGCGTCCGCTTTCTGGGTACGATCGGGCTGATCATGAGTAACGACTGCGCAAAAACCCGGCGTAGCAATGCATACTGTGAACAGAGGGATCAACTGCTTGAAACCTGTTGTAATAATATGGGCTACAGTCTGAACCGCTTCGAAACCGGCATGTCCAAAAACGAGTTGAAGAATCTGGACCGCATCCTACAGGCGCGTGGAATCAAGGGGCTGTTTTTATACGGAGACAACAGAGATATCCATACCATAAATCTGGATTGGAACAGCTATGCTGCCGTTGCCTATTCTAGCTCATTATATGAACACTTCATTCATAATGTGATGAGCATGTCCTATCAAGATGCGTATGCCGTGATGGAGCAAATCAAGAAACTCGGCTACAAAAGACCGGGGTGTTTTCTTCCGAGTGAAAGATATAAATATCTGGAATCCGGACTCTCTGCCGGACTTTCCCTTTGGGATAAACCTAGCAAATCGGCATTGTGTTGCCATCCGTTTTCAGACCCCCACACAGCAATCAAAAAGCAGCTCTTTAAATGGTTTTGTCAGTATAAACCGGATGTAATCGTTGCGAGTAATTTTTTAACACTCCACTATCTGAAAGAAACGGGATTGCACGCGCCGGAAAACATCGGGTTTGCCTGCATCGATGTGCCGTTTAACCTGCCTTGGATTTCAGGAATGATGCAACACAGAGACTTTGCCTGCAAAACGATGGCTGATATTCTGCATGGTATGCTTATGCGGCATGAGTACGGCCCGCCGACATCCCCAATGTGCATTCAGATTCCCGCAAAGTGGAACGCTGGGGAAACCCTTCTGCATCGGAATCAATGACTGAAAATCACAACCGAATCCAGTGAAGAGAAAGGAACCCACCCGAACCAGACTTGTGAGGCACAACAAAACCGATTCATTGATCATTTCCACATCCGACCGATTACCCCTGAAGATCACTTTGCTTCTTTGATGAAAGCCAGCATATTTTCCAGCGAGGTATCGCTTTCGACCGCATGTGACGGCGAAAAAATATAGTTCCCGGCTTTTCCAATCTCAAGTAGCTCGCGGGACTCGCGTCGCACATCATCCGGTGTACCGAACAGAAGCGTTGTCTGAATGCTCAGCCCTCCGTCAAATGCGAGCCGCCCGCGGCATTTATTACTACCGGACTGTTCTTGCCAAATATTTCCTCTAACTCCGAACACGTCGTAATATTAAAACCAACAGACCTCCCACACCCAGCAATCCACTCGTCACAGGCTCAGGAATAACATTCAACACTAGCTCCGGATTCCCCGAACCCGCTTCAGAAGAATTAAACCAAACAACTTGCCCAGCGGTCGCTCCTGGCGCTGTCAAAATGAGTCCATAATTCTGACTCGGATTATCAATCCAATTTTGGATCACACTCGCGTCGAGATTGATGTCGATATAACCGGCTGTCGCATCCAGAGCGGTCACACTGCCGACTAAGCTGATTGTATAATCCGTTCCAGCCTTTCCGCAACCACTATTCTGCCCTCCCGCCCAAGGAGTATTGACCGTTTGAATCTTCCAGCTCCAATCAGATGTACCGTCTACCAGAGTTCCAAGGCCAGCGCCCTCCACCCAGCCAGCATTAGCTGCGGCAACCTGATAGATATTTACAGTAACGTCAGCGGTTTGGTTAGACCAGTCAGTTTTATATAACCGTAATGTGGCATTGGTAACTGTTTGCCCAGATGCTGCGGAAAGATCAGTAAAACGCAACAGTGTGTTATTAGTAGCCCCCGCCACTAATTTCCCAACCATAAACCAATTCGCTCCCCCATAATTTTTTTGAGGAACATCTGTGCGAAGCACGACATCTTCTACATTCGAAGTTCCTTTCAGCGTAATCACACTCGCATGCGCCACAAAACCGCAACACATAACCGCCAGTACCCATATGCCTTTTTGCATTATTCTGTTCATTTCCCTGTTTCCTTTCTTTCTCTGTTCCCGAACCGTCTGAGGCACCCGCCTCTTCAGCTTATAAGTTACCACCTAAAATATATTTTATTAAACGCCTTTTAAATAACAAACTTCCCTTGACAATCAATTTCGACACCGTCATCTACTGCCAATGACATAGAGGCCAACAATCTTCGTTATTTTTCCCTTTAAATTTAAAATCAATTCTGGCCCATTCACAACCGCTTCAGATCAGAAGAATTAAACCAAACAACTTGCCCCGCGGACGCTCCTGACGCAGTCAAAATGAGTCCATAATTCTGACTCGGATTATCAATCCAATCCCGCACCTGCCTATCGAATGATTTATTTTACACAGCCTTCTCTGTCATATTTTTTTAAAATCTTCTTTTAGATTAGCCTTTCCACTATCTGTAACAACAAGTTTGTTGGTTTATCGCTAAACTATGGTATTAACACCTTTTTTAAGAGATGCCCGAATCTTATAGCGCAATAATACTGAACAAAAATCCGCCCGGCAATGGCCCCCCATTCTTAATATTAAGGGTGCGAATGTGTCCGTGAAATGAATTGGTAACGCAGGTGCTCCCGCCAACCAGAATTAGATTATTCCATGTACTCATCGGCTCAACTACTTCCAGCGGCGTATGAGCACTGATCGAGTCCAGTTGCCCGTCAATATAGATATACAGCAGGCTCCCGTCGTCCCCGACCCGGATGGTTCGCCAGTAATGTGCCGGGATCGTCTGGGCGCTCGTCAGACTGATCAGGTTCGTACTCCCGTTTACGTTTTCACCCCTGCTCACCGTAATGTGTCCATTCTGAAGTTTGACAACAAGCCCACCCCGGCTGTGCCACAACAGGTACTGTTCTTCTGTAATATTCAGCGGCCAGAATTCTATCTCTACGCTCAGCGCGCCGGGCGGTAGCGCGAAATCCGGAAGCCGCATCACCTGCCCGCTGTTCCCAGTGCCAGTGATGTTGAACGATAAATAATTAACACCGGGAATAGGATAATTATTGGTTGTACCTGTATAGGTGCGGGTATTCGGCCCATAACCCAGATAAAGAGGAAATCCGTATAATCCTCTATCGGGAACATATTTGTATCCGTTATATGTCGCCGCCGAGTTGTAATCGCTCATATGCCAGTCCGCTACACAGACTTCTGAAGTAGACAGATTTTCACAGCTGGACGGTATCCACAAAGATGGATCGGCGGTCATCGGCCCCAGCTCAAATACCGTGGTCTGCGCCGTACCATTGGTGAATCCAACCCCTTGAGGAGGACTCGACCAGATAGCCCCGTCTGTGTATTCGACAAACAGGTAGGTCATCGCCGATGCGTCATGCAACTTAGCAGGTGTAAACCCAAAGGTTCCGCTCAGACTATTACTGTAGGGCGGGTCAAACGGCAGGTAATACACCTCATTCGTGTTCGAAATGGCGGGGAAGTTACCTCCCTCATAGGGGACTGCATAATTATTCATATCACGGATCTCGACCCGTTTCAGCAGGTTCGTCGAACCAGCTGTGATTTGAAAACTCCCCTGCACAGCATTCGTCTGCCCGTTCGCCGGAACGGAGGTATAGCTAAACTGCAGCGACGAAGGTTGCCTCAACTGATCCATCCGGTAAAACTGATACATCGGATTGGTCGGGTGATTCCGGGTTAGCCGGATCGGACTCAACCCGCGCACTGCGTTCGTTCCGGACGGATACAGTACCGGAACCAGCACATCCTGACCGTCGAACACCGCTGCAGTTGTCGGAACACTGAACGGAAAGATTTTCACAGAGTCATAAAAATTCGTTGCCGCCGTTGCAGAACTCCGCCAAAGCTCCTGACCATTCGTATCCTCCAAAGCCAGTACCACCTGTGAGTACGGCGAGGTAACATTAAGCTGTGCCACCTCTGCCTGAAGTTCATATCCGCGCATCACACACAGAGGCATTCCAATCCAGGTTTCTGCGGGTGGCACAGGGGAAAGGCTCTTCCATTCCGAGGCTTCAGTACGGGCCAGCGAACTGTAAAAACCGCGATTATTCCGGCTTGGCTCAAACTGGGTATTTTCACTGTAATCATCCCAGCAAACGAAGTAAACCCAGTCTGGGCTCGCGTTGAGACCGACATTCCATAGATCCCGGAATCGGGCAGTGACTCCGTATGGATTGAGTATGCCGGTATTCTTACGGTAGTATCCGGCCTGAGTCGCGGTGATAACCGGCTCACTGGCCAGACTGTACATCGTATTCATCAACAGTTCGGTTCGGAACTGCTGCCGTTCTCCGGTCGGCCAGGTGTACCACCAGAACAGATTATCGGAGACCGACAGCAAGTTGCTAACATAATTGTTGTCGTTCCAGTGCTGTCCGGTATAGGTATCGGTCTGCCATGTCATATACGATGTCTCATTGATGACATACAGCTTTGAACGCAGTTCGCTGCCAAGCAGATCCCAGACATCCTGTAGATCGGACGGGCCGTAACTGGTCGGCGTTCCGTAGTTGTCGTCAAACGGATTCCACAGGAACACCACCAGCTTTCCTTTGTAACGGAACCAGCGCGGATCATCGCCATAATCCGTAATCATCTCCTCAAAAAAATCGGCCAGATCGTCAACACCGTATGTCTTGGCCTGACGGATCAAACAAATCTCCGGAGCCACCCGAATTCGCCGATTCTGTGCTGCGGTCAGCGTCCTCTTAAATATTCCAAGACCAGTCGTCGTATCTCCGCCGATCGGCGGATTGCCGTCCGCATAAAAAACGGCCTTGGCACATACATCAATGCCAGAATCCTCCATCCGCTGCAGTTTCAGGCTATCAGCAGTAGTCGTGCCCAACTGGGGGTTCCAGTCCAGCGGGCGGTCCGCCAGATTAATCGGATCGGCGTACGTACGCAGATACGAAAAGCTGTTCATCGATCCGCTGATAACAAACTTCGTTTCCTTTAAATTTAAAATTAATTCTGGCCCATTCGTAACCGCCTCAGAAGAATTAAACCAAATAACTTGCCCAGCGGACGCTCCTGACGCAGTCAAAATGAGTCCATAATTCTGACTCGGATTATCAATCCAATTTTGGACTACACTCACGTCGAGATTGATGGCGAGATAACCGGCCGTAGCATCCAGAGCGGTCACACTGCCGACCAGACTGGTTGTATAATCCATTCCAGCCTTTCCGCAACCACTATCCTGCCCTCCCGCCCAAGGAGTATTGGCCGTCTGAATCTTCCAGCGCCAATCAGATGTACCCCCTACCGTAGTTCCAAGGCCAGCGCCCTCCACCCAGCCCGCATTAGCTGCGGCAACCTGATAAATATTTACAGTAACGTCAGCGGTTTGGTTAGACCAGTCAGTTTTATATAACCGTAATGTGGCATTGGTAACTGTTTGCCCAGATGCTGCGGAAAGGCCAGCAAAACGCAACAGTGTGTTATTAGTAACCCCCGTCCCCAATTTCCCAATTATTACATAATTCACTCCCCCATAATTTGCAGTAGAACCATCTGAGCGAAGCATGGCATCTTCTATCTGATTCGTTCCGCTCAATGTTAGCACATCTTCTGCACTCACCGAGATATCAGTAACCAGAAAGATCAGTATCAATCCAATCCTGCATATCGAATGATTCATTTGCACAGGCCTCTCTGTCATATTTTTTTTTAACCTTTCCTTTCAGATTAGTCTCTCCGCTATCTGTAGCAACAAACTTGTCGGTTTATCGCTAAACCCAATTTACTGTTGCGACTCAATTCTCATCGGTTACAATGCGTGCATATTCCCAATGGGTTAAATACAAATACGGAAAATACTAAAATTCCTCTCATGATATTCGAATCAACGAGCTGAAAAAGGCAATGTGATGAAAAAAAACAGCGTATTCATTCTTCTTTTTTCTATATGGGCAGGAAGTTTACTGGCCGCAACAGAACCCCCTATCTGGCCGACCAACTCCCTCTTCCCTAACCCACTGTTTCGATACTGCCCCGAAGACATCATTGAGCTTACGGAAACAAACGGCATCCTCACCATCCAATCTGACAGACTGGCCGAAGCTTCGGCCATGACCTGGATGCGTTGCGAATCCAGATTGACCGACGGAGCGCTCTTCAGTGTAACTTTATCCGGAATGACAACCGATTCCGGGGTGCTCGCAGGGATCGTTGTCAGCGATAAGCCGAATCCGTCCTGCAGACCGATGTTTACCGGACGGTTTTTCTTTTTCCGATATGATGCCGCCAATCAGAAAGTGTTGATTGAACGCGTTGAGAGCAACAAACTAACTGTAATTTACAACAAGATAATACCATTATCCGCCACGGTCAACTTACAAGTGCGGGAGGAAAATGACTCTTATCAGTTTTACTGCGACGGAGTCGAAATCTTCAGCACAACAAATATCATTCCGGCAGCATGGTATGGGCTGACCACAGAATCCAAGGGAACTCCTTTCAAGATCTCTGTACAAGAAATTACCGAACAACACGTGAAACACGTTTCGCTGGCATCCCCTCGCGACGTGCCAAAACTTTCGATTATGAACTATATCCCTTGGCATCCGAGCTGGGCGTTTGTCAATGAACGGAATATTGTAGGTAAAGATCAGCCAGTTTATATCAATCGTAACCGGAACCAGAAAGAAGAGTATCTGCACACCTTTTCTCTGGCGGCATTAAACGGCTTTGACGCAGTCATGGTGGACATGGCTGTCGTAAAATGGTGGGAATCCCAACTGCCGCTGCTTCAAACAATGGCCGATGTAATCAACGACAACCACATTCCAATCAAATTGATCACCCAGATTGACACTTCGGTGCATACCGGCCCAACAATAGAAAATATTCGTCCCTCCCTCGAATACTGGGTCGAAAATTACAAAGATAACTCCGCATTTTTGCGGCTTGACGGAAAGCCGGTTTTTTTCGGCTTTGACACAGACAGCATGACCCCGCACGATTGGGAGGATCTGTTTCGGCAGATAAAAGAAAAAGGTCTTGATGCTGTATGGATTGCTGAAGTGAGTATGTACATGAAGAACTTCAACGAGGACTTCGTGCGCAAAAATCCAAATATGCAACCGCATCAGGTATCAAAAGGTTCATTTGAAGATTATATGCGAGTTTTCGACGGCGTTCACACCTTTGGCGCCCATCCTTCGCTGCTCACTTACTCCCGAATGCTGCAGGACTGGGCAGTCCGGATGCCTGCAGATAACCGGATTATCGTCGGATGTAATTACCCAGGCTATTATTCCCCTTGGCGAAAAAAGGGAGAAAGCAACCCGCGCAACGGAACAGAGCTTGTGCGGAAAATATGGGAATTTAATCAAGAGCGCGGTTTAGCCTGGGATGTTTTTACAACATGGAATGAGTACAATGAAAACACCTCTGTGGAGCCGACCGTGCAGAACGGCGGATGCCTGCTGGCTCTGGCCAACTATTATAATTTCCGGAAAAAAGGAATCTCGGCTCTCCGGGATGATCGAACTGTTTACCTGACCTATAAACCCGAACGTCTGGTGAACGACACCATCTCTTATGAGGTCTTGAACATTCCCTCCCGCGCGGCTGATTATTCCTACCAACTGACACTACAAGACGAAAAAGGCAACACCGTTTTTATTACAAATGCCACCGTGACCGCAAATACTTTGCGTGCGGACTCATATACCTTTAACATCCCGGACGGAGTTCGTGTGCTGAAGCCGTCAATTGATGTTTATACGAAGAAACTCGACGAAACATTCAATATGCTTGGATCCTCCGTCATTCTGGACAGACCCTCTGTCAACAGCGATCTCCCGCGACACGTTTTTATCGAAGCATCAAAAGGCGTTGAAAAGGCGGCACTTTACGTGACTCCTGAACTGGAAAAAAGCCGCGTCAAATTCGACGTTCGGATTGATGCTTCCAAGAAAGTGGAAAACATATATCTGTACAAAAACGGAACCTTTGTTTCCATGCTTGGCCCGAATCAGAGCACCAATGAAGATGTCAGCGTCTCCATCCGAGCCACTTGGCCAGCTATAAAAGATAGTATTGTACGTAATGGAGAAATTAAACTGCTGGGAGGGGGAACAGTTTCCTCTGCGCAGTCCCTTTCGTTTGATAGGGAAGACCGAATTGTCTTCCGTGGCAGCAATAGGGTCGAATGGATCTCCCGCGGAATGAACCGTGATCAGGACTGGGACGGGGTCATGCTAGAATGCCGCCTGACAACAGAAACCGCTTTTACGGTGAAACTCGGGGACAAGACGTTCCGTTATAAAATCAATGAAATTCCAGCCAGC
>JBBQSL010000132.1:0-9587 GCA_038213895.1 Kiritimatiellales bacterium
TGGGCTCTGGCTGCGGGGGTTCGCCGTCACTGGGCTGGCACCGTTATCGGCATTACGGGTAGCGTCGGTAAAACCACGGTCAAGGAACTGATTGCCGCTGTCCTGTCGCAGAAAGGCCTCGTAGCCAAAACGCCTGGCAACTGGAATAACGATATAGGCCTGCCTCTGAGTATGCTGGCCGCTGACCGCAATGCCGATTTTTTTGTTTTTGAGTTAGGGATGAATCACCCCGGTGAAATCGAATTACTTGCCAGCCTACTTAAGCCTGACTGGGCGGTTATTACAGACATTGGAAAAGCGCATATTGAATTTTTTGCTGGGCTGGCCGGTATTGCCGAGGAAAAAGCGTGTTTGCTGGCTCATGCAGACAACGCACTGTTGGACGAAACATCCGAATGGTACGAACTGTTCCGGTCAAAGTGCAAAGGCCGCATCGTTCTGTTCGGCAAAGAACCCTTTACCTTTACCGTGTCACAGCCTGGTGAACACATGATCCGCAACGCTCGCCGTGCCGCAGTGCTTGGTCGAGAGTTGGGGTTGTCACCCGAGGCCATTCAGTCTGGGCTGTCATCGTTTCAGTCGGCTCCGATGCGCTGGGAGCGAACCCTGCACAACGGAATTGTTTTTATTAATGATGCCTACAATGCCAATCCGCTCTCTATGCGTGCGGCCCTCACCACATTTGCCGACCTGCCCTGTGAAGGTCGCCGGTTCGCGGTGCTGGGCGGTATGCTTGAGCTTGGTGAAACAAGCGAAGCTGAGCATCGAGATTTGGGACAGTTTGTCGACCAGCTGAACCTTAATTATGTCATCACCGTCGGGACGACTGGTGCGCAGATCGCGTGCAACGGCATGATCGGGTTGACTAAAACAGACGCCGTTGATGCCCTGCAATCGCATTTGCGAGCAGGCGACATGGTGTTTTTTAAAGCCTCGCGCGGCGAAAAACTCGAAACCATTCTTGAAGAGTTAAAAATAAAGATTTGATGATCCAAAAAACGAATAGGAGTCACTTGTATGTTGTATTGGTTGTCGCAGTATATTGATGTTTTTTCACCGTTGCGGATTTTTCGTTACATCACCTTCCGTGCCGTGCTGGCCGCCGGAACTGCTTTTATCCTCAGCATCATTATAGGCCCTTGGCTAATTCAAAAATTAAGGGCGATTAACTTCAGTGAACAGCAGGAAGATGATCGGGTCGCAGGACTGCACGGTTCTGGGAAAGTCGGTACTCCATCGATGGGCGGACTGATGATTATTTTTACCACGGTCGCCGCGACGGTTCTGTGGGCCGAGCCGGGTAATTTTTACATGCTCTGCGCGCTGACCACGTTCGGTTTTCTCGGTGTACTTGGATTTATTGACGATTATTTTAAAATCAAAAGAAAAGGCGGGAAGGGCGGATTGTCTCCGCGCATCAAACTGGCTGCACAGGCGGGCTGGACTGTACTGCTGCTACTTGCACTTTGCTCGGACGGCGAGACCGGCTTGCGCGCCCAGCAACTTATGGTACCGTTTATGAAGTCGCCTGTAATTTTATCGATGGGACTGTTCGGTACGCTGGCCTTTATCTTTCTCGTGTTGGTAGGTTCTTCTAATGCGGTTAATCTCACCGATGGACTTGATGGGCTGGCCATCGGTTGTACCAACTCGGCGGCGGCGGCTTATCTGGTGATGGCCTACGTGGCGGGCCATTTCGCCTTTGCCGAATACTTGCAGGTTCCGTTTGTAAAAGGCGCGGGCGAACTGGCGGTTTTCTGTGGCGCGTTACTCGGGGCAGGACTTGGTTTTCTTTGGTTTAACTGTCATCCGGCACGAGTGTTTATGGGGGACACCGGCAGTCTCGCAATCGGCGGTGGTATTGCAGCGGTCGCCATTCTGATTAAACAGGAACTCGTGCTGGTCATTGTCGGCGGCGTGTTCGTAATGGAAGCGGCCAGTGTGCTGATTCAGCAGAGCTGGTTTAAAATCACCAAAAAACGATATGGTGCTGGCCGCCGAGTTTTCCGCTGCGCGCCGATCCATCATCATTTTCATTACATCGCCAAAGAACACGCGATAGCGGCAGGACGTTCTGTAAATGCGGTCGAAAACATGGTCACCATCCGCTTTTGGATACTCTCCATTATCTTCGCCTTGATCGGTGTAGCCACGCTGAAGATTCGATAATCCTATAGTACACTGTAATTTTTAAAACTTCGGAATTACCATCCACTAATGTTGCCGCTACGCTGCCATCCCTTTCGGGCCAGCCTCTCTTTCACTTCGTTTCGAGTCATTAATAGACACTAAACCCTGAATATTTTAATTTTTCGTAGCAGAGAGGTCTCTACCTTTGCGTCTTCGAAAATACCGTATTGCATTTTAAAGATTGGCTCATAGAGCCAACGCTACAATGTAGGGTCGGCTCTATGAGCCGATTGTTGCTGAGGCATTTCATTCGTGAAGCGCTCTACTGCTCAAAAGCCTTGGGCTTACTGAAAACAATGTGACTGAGTATGGCGCGGCGGAGAGAGTTTTTATCCCCCGGATTTAAAACTTTTCCAAGGTTTGTAGCTTTATGGACAGAAGTTTCCAACCCTCGGAAACTCAACGTCATCGCCGGAAGTTTGATGGCAGGAACGCTTTGCCGGAAGGCACTCATCTTCGGGCGTAGGTCGATTTCCGGCATTGGAACTGGGGTACTATTTTGTTCGGATGTTGCCCGGCGTAGAGGCTGGATATCCGGCAGTTTTTCGATATCGCCTTTTTCCCAGGCGTTTTGAAACGAGAAGGTCTGTTTTTCTTCCGGCTGGGTTTCGTATACCGGTTCTGGCTGAACTTCGCGAAATTCCTGGCCGCCGGCCAATTTCCGCAATAGTTCAGTCATCGGATCAACGGGCGATTCACGTCCATCATGGTCAACGGAAGTCGGCGGACGCGGCTGGTTTTTCTTAGCCGCCGCGCCGGCGATCTGGGCAATCACCCAGAATACGCCGATAATCAGCCAGATGAATCCTTCTGCTTTTACGATCATGTTATCCGCTACCTGTTATTTGTTATCAGCTAAAGTTTTCCCATAACTGATAACCGTTACCGATTAATTTTTACTCTCCCTTGGGAGCTTCACCGCCTGCGAGTGATTCGCGCATGGAGGTGTCGGCCATGACGTTTTGCATGCGGTAAAAATCCATGACGCCGAGGTGTCCATCTTTGAAGGCCTGTGCAATGGCCAGCGGAACCTGCGCCTGTGCTTCGATCACTTTGGCCTGCATTTCCTGTACGCGAGCCCGCATTTCCTGCTCTTGCGCTATAGCCATAGCGCGGCGGCCTTCTGCTTCAGCCTGACGCATTTTTTTGTCGGCTTCGGCCCGTTCGGTTTCGAGCTGAGCGCCGACGTTAGCCGTATTTGAAGTTCCGGCAACGCTGACGTCGGCAATATCAATCGAGACAATTTCGAAGGCGGTCTGCGAGTCGAGTCCGCTGTCGAGCACCTTGCGGCTGATATTGTCAGGATTTTCGAGAACATTTTTGTAGGAGGCCATGGAACCGACGGCACTGACAATTCCCTGTCCGACGCGGGCGATGATGGTTTCTTCGGTAGCACCGCCAACGAGTTGTTTGAGGTTGGTGCGGACGGTGACTCGGGCTTTGATTAGCAGGCGGATTCCGTCTTTGGCAACGGCGTCAAGGAAGGTGGTTCCCTGTTTCGGGTTCGGACAGTCAATGACCTTAGGATTGACGCTGGTGGTAACGGCGTCGAGGATGTCGCGACCAGCGAGGTCAATAGCGGCTGCCTGCTGGAAGCTCAGTTCGATATTGGCTTTGTCGGCGGCGATGAGAGCCTGCACGACATTGCTGACATTTCCGCGAGCCAGATAATGCGCTTCGAGTAGATCGGAGCTGATGTCAATGCCGGCTTTAATAGCCTGAATACGCGCTCGGGCAATCAGCGTGACGGGTACTTTGCGCAGGACTTTCATCCCGATCAGATTGTACAGTTTGATCGGTGCGCCTGAGCCCCAAGCCTGCACCCAGACTGCAAGCACCGAAAGAATGATGGCGGCGAAGACAAAGCCGACGACCAGTAAAAAGACTCCCAATACAGTTCCCATTCCCATGATTTAACCCTCCGTTGTTTTATGTGTGACAGCACTTGGTGACTGAATAATCAGCACCGGTTTTTTAAAAAGAGCCAAAAGCAGTCCGCCGAGACCGAGTATTATGACCAGAATATTTACAGTCAGCGAGATGGCGGTAAAGGCGGTCAGCGCGTAGATAATCAGTAAACCAACAGCCAGAATACCCGTTCGGTTTTGTTTAGAAATTTCCTTACGGCGCAGAACCAAAGCGCCGAGCCAAAATCCGACAGCGATTTTGCACAGGTAGAGCAGAATGAAATAGAAGAGAAAGAGTAGGATGCTTAGCGGTAGTCCAATAAAGGTGAAAAGCAACAGGAAGGCGATGATTGGAATCACAAACATCGCGGCAAAGCCGGTGAGGAGACAGGACCCGCGCGCCGTGCGCAACTGATGAATTGTGCTGGCTGTATAGAAAGGAAAGACCGAGCTAAACACCAATCCGGTTAGCAGAGCGGCGATGGCAAAAGTAAAGTGGCTGATCAGATTTTGCTTAAGAAACTGCTTGGGCGGCGGCGCTTCAAAGGTACGGTTCAGTTTGCCGCTAAGGGTGACGGAAGGGGATAAAACCAGCTCTTTGGGTGCGGTATAGTTGAGGTTCCCGCCGATCATAGTTCCGGGGAGAATCACGATCTCTTGCGCTGCGATGGAGACATCGCCGACGAATTTACCGCCGAGTGTGGCTTTCTTCGCCACGATCCGGGCGTTTCCGGAGATCAAACCTTCGTTGATAAAATGGTCGCCAAGGCAAAGTAGATTCTTGGCAACCGTTGCCGTGGGTTCGATTTTGATTGTTGTCCCTATAGCGGTCAGGGAATTATCCATCGTTCCGGAAACCTGCACCGTACGCGAAGCCAGCCGCACATGATCATTAAACCGGCCGGCAGCGATTACTTGCTCGCCGCCAGCCCAGACGTCGCCTTTGAAATTTCCGCGCAAATCGAGCACGCCGCCTGCGGCGAACAGATCGTCCAGCGCCTCGCCGCTGATGGTAATGTTCTGCGCCGAAATCCAAATCTCATCGCGCAACGTTTCCGCCTCGCTACTGATAAATTGCTCCCGTTGCACGAATTCAATGGCCTGTACGGTTGAAGCAACGAACAGCGCTCCGGCAATCAATCCTAGTTTCAAGTTTCGAGTTTCAAGTTTCAAGTTTCACTTCCCTTACACAAATCCTATTGCCTTCCACCTTGATTATCTCGATGGGGGCGTTTTGTTCAATCCAGGTTCCGTCAGCGACCACATCGGCGCGAACGCCTTCAATCAGCACTTTACCGGCGGGTCGCAGGTTACTCAGTGCAATGCCCTTCATGCCAGACTTCCAGGTAGACTCATCCTGATCTCTTTTGGAGATATATTGCGTCAGCGACAGGGACTTCCCCATCGGGCTTTTCGGAAAATACTTCATCCAAAGGAAAACGGCTAGCGCGGTAAGCGTTAGAATTAGAAGCAGGCTTAGCCAGCCTAGCCACGGCGGGAAAATCATAAAACCCATCGCTGCCGCACCGATCAAAGCGGCGGCACCAGCGGCACCGACTATACCGCCCGGGATGAAAATTTCCACGCCGACCAGAAACAGACCACAAACTAAAAGAGCAAAATACCAACTCATGCGGCGGATTCTACCTGCCTTTTGCCGCGATGGAATACAAAAGTTCCAATGTTTGGAAGCATTCGGTATTCGATATTCTTAATTCCGCCGTCAGGCGGCTGGTACCCAGGGCGGGATTTGAGCCCGCGACCTACGGTTTAGGAAGCACTTTAAAAAGTGTCAGTCCTATTTTTTAAGTGATTTCTTCAAAAAAGGCATTAGTTCTACAAGCAAAAAATACGCAAATAATAGGACTGACACTTTTTATGTTTTGGGCATGAGGGTAGCGTCTCCGCTGTTTACCTGCCTTTGGCAGGAAAAGCGGTTTTTACAAGTGTGTATTTCCGTCGGATTCGGCTTCGGCGCGGGGTTGAATTTCCCGGCTGGAAAGTTGTGGTGGCGTTCCGGGCTCTGATGTTCCGTCCGCTGATAAAAAGTGTCAGTCCTATTATTTGCGTATTTTTTGCTTGTAGAACTGGTGCCTTTTTTGAAGAAAGAGCTTAAAAAATAGGACTGACACTTTTTAAATTGCAAAAGATCCCACCCCAGCGTAGCATCCTAAAAATGATTGATGGATAATACTATGTTAGACATAGGGATCGAAAACACGCCAGAGCACCAATTTTAAGGAGTTCTATTAATGGCCGGATCAACCTTCCAAACCAATCCCTGCGACCTCTATAAACTCCTGGAAGAATGCCAGAGCGGCATTCTTCAGTTGCCGGATTTTCAACGTAGTTGGGTGTGGGACGAGGAGCGCATTAAGAGCCTGCTCGCATCGATTTCACGCTCATTTCCAGTGGGCGCACTTATGACGCTTAATACTGGTGGATCAGTGCATTTTAGACCGCGTCCTGTGGAGGGAGCGCTGGCCGAGGCGAAGGGTGCCGTGCCTCATTCACTGTTACTGGATGGACAGCAGCGCATGACATCGCTGTATCAAGTAACGCTGCGCGGTAAAGTGGTCGAGACTGTCACGCCAAAAAATAAGAAAGTGAAACGCTGGTTCTATATAGATATCAGCAAGGCGTTGAATTCTATCGTAGATCGCGAAGAAGCCATAGTGGGGATTCCCGAGGATCGCATGATCCGTACCGATTTTGGCCGCGAAGTGGTGATGGACCTATCCACATCTGAGAACGAGTACAAAGCATTGATGTACCCCGTGACCCAAGTGTTCGACTGGGACCGCTGGCAAGATGGGTTCGATCAGTACTGGCGAGGAGACAACAACGAATCTGTTCGCGAGACGTTCCGAAAGTTCAAGCGCGAAGTGCTTGAGAACTTCAAGTATTACCGCGTGCCCGTGATTTCCCTTGACCGCTCCACCTCAAAGGAGGCGGTCTGCGTGGTGTTCGAAAAAGTAAATACTGGCGGCAAGTCGCTAGATGCCTTCGAACTGGTGACGGCAATGTATGCCGCCGAGGGGCATGAGCTACGCAAGGACTGGTACGGTGCCGATGGGCACAAGGGTCGCCATCGGCGCTTCGTGGACACTTTGCGCCCAGCAGACTCGGAAGCGGGAATCATCGCCAATGTCAGCAATACCGATTTCCTTCAGGCGGTCTCGCTGTTCTACACGCGAGAACGCCGTCGCGAAGCGGAACGTGTGGGCAAGACTGGCAAGGAACTGCCAGCGGTCATTGGCAATCGGCAGGCGTTACTGAACCTGCCGCTGGCTGCATACAAGCAATACGAGAAGCAAGTCGAGCACGGTTTCATTCAGGCGGCGAAATTCCTGCACA
The DNA here is from genome assembly GCA_038213895.1 of Kiritimatiellales bacterium. Taxonomy (GTDB): domain Bacteria; phylum Verrucomicrobiota; class Kiritimatiellia; order Kiritimatiellales; family Tichowtungiaceae; genus Tichowtungia. The sequence continues at coordinate 7,455 of JBBQSL010000132.1, forward strand.
TGCTGCACATCTACCGCATCTTCGACCTTCCCTACCAATCGCAGATCGTTCCGTTGGCTGCCATCATCGCCGACATCGGTGATGCCTGGGAGCACGATACCAATCGTGCCAAGCTGGTTCTGTGGTACTGGAATGGCGTGTTTGGTGAGCTATACGGTTCGGCGGTGGAGTCTCGCATTGCCCGGGATTTCATGGAAGTGCCGCGCTGGCTGCAAGGTGGACCAGATCCGACCACAGTGAGCGAGACCATCTTCCGTGCCGACCGTCTCAAGACGATGCGCATGAGGTTATCTGCTGCCTATAAGGGGATGAACGCGCTATTGATGAAGGAAGGAGCGCAGGATTTTCGTTCAGGTCAGAAGTTCGACCACACGGTGTTCTTTGGTGAGAACGTAGATATCCACCATATCTTTCCACAGGACTGGTGCAAGAAGCAGGGCTTCAAATCAGCAATATACGATTCAATTATTAACAAAACGCCGCTGTCATTCCGCACCAATCGCATCATTGGAGGCGTTGCGCCATCAGAGTATCTGGCCAAGCTGGAGAAGGGAGATAAACAGACGCCGGCCATCAAGCAGGATCAACTTGATGCGTATCTCCGCTCACATCTGATTGAACCTATAATACTGCGTGGTGGCGACTTTGAAGCGTTCATGTCCGATCGACAAAAACGCTTGCTGGTTCTGATTGAAAAGGCGACCGGCAAGGCCGCTTACGCGGGTGCATCGCAAGAAGAGGGTGTGGACATTGAAGCAGATGCGGATACCATTGAGGCCGAGATGGTGATTCCATCGTGATCGCAAAAAAAATGTCTAACAACCGTAAAAAGTATCTAAAAAGTGTCAGTCCTATTATTTGCGTATTTTTTGCTTGTAGAACTGGTGCCTTTTTTGAAGAAAGAGCTTAAAAAATAGGACTGACACTTTTTCTTAAAGAAAGCACTTAAAAAATAGGACTGACACTTTTTCATAATATAATGTTCGCATGAGAGAAAGGAAAAGAGACATGGCCATACCTGATTTTCAGAGCATCATGCTTCCCCTTCTGAAGTTCTGTGCCGACGGGAAGGACCACACAAACAGGGAAGCCATCGATGCTCTCGCGCAGGAATTTGGCCTGACGGAGGAAGAACAGAAGGAACTCCTCCCCAGCGGACAGCAATGCGTAATCGACAACCGCGTTGCCTGGGCACGCGCGCACATGAAGATGGCGGACATTCTAGAGAACACTCGGCGCGGCGTTTTCCGCATCACCGAGCGCGGTCAGGAAGTTCTGAAGCAGAAACCACAGGAGATCAACCTTCGATTCCTTCGGAAGTTTCCCGAGTACGAAGCCGCACGGGAGAAGCACAAAGAGAATCGAAAGCAGGAAGGTGCACCGGGAACGGACGAACAGGAGACCAAGACTCCTGCCGAGCAACTTGAAGAGGCTTATCAGACACTGCGCGAGAATCTCGCAAGCGAGCTTATCGCGCAACTGAAAGCCGCTTCCCCCATCTTTTTCGAGAAGGTCGTGGTAGAGGTGCTTGTCAAGATGGGGTACGGAGGTTCCCGGAAGGACGCAGGACAGGCTATCGGCCGGAGCGGTGACGAAGGAATCGACGGCATCATCAAGGAAGATCGCCTTGGGTTGGACATCATCTACATTCAGGCCAAGAAATGGGAAGATCCCATTTCTCGTCCCGAGATCCAGAAGTTCGCTGGCGCGTTGCAGGGCAAACGCGCCCGAAAAGGCATCTTCATAACGACCTCACGGTTCTGCGACACCGCCAAGGAGTTTGCCGCCAATATCGACAATAAGATCATCTTGATCGACGGCCAACAACTGGCGCAGTTCATGATCGACTTCGGTGTTGGCGTTGCGACCGACGCCGTATATGAACTGAAGAGACTGGACTCTGACTATTTCACGGACAATTGAAGACCAGAATGCGAACAAGACAAATGCACGGTACGTCGTGCCGCCGCCCGTGATTTGCGACGTTCGACGAAAAGGAGATGAAAGAATGAAATGGTTAATCGTACTCGTGATAACTGTCGCCGCCGTCCTGACCACGCCCGGCTCAGCCGAGGCTTGCACGGGAATATCGCTGAAATCAGAAGATGGGGCGGTTATCGCCGCACGAACGGT
>JBBQSL010000133.1:0-9531 GCA_038213895.1 Kiritimatiellales bacterium
TATTAATCAGGAGGACAAGCTATGCATTTTAAAATTATTCTTATGATGGTTTTGTGTGCTGCGTCTTTTTTGCGCGCAGAAATTGTTGCTGGGCATGAACTTTCTCAGGCGGAAGATGTGGTGCAGGACATGTCGTCTAAGTTGAACCGCGGAATTATTAATATTTTGACCGGTTGGGGTGAAATTCCACGTCAGATGATCGTATCTGGTCAGGACAAAGGGTGGTGGGCCGTTTTGCCCATTGGTATTCCTGCCGGAGCCCTTATGACGGTCGTACGTACTGGCGTAGGAATTTTTGAAACCGGACTTTTCTTTGTGCCGATCGACGATTCGTATGGCCCGATCATTGATCCGGCCTTTGTCTGGCAGAAAAGTAAATCATGAGAATTTTAATTTGTAACGATGACGGTATCCACGCACCGGGCATTGCTGTGCTGCATGGAGCGGTTAAGGAATTTGGTGAACTGCATGTCATTGCGCCGGATGTGGAACGCAGTGCGGCGGGTCATGCGATAACGCTAGCCGATCCGATCAAAAGCATGCCGGTTGAAAAAAATGGTGAATTTTTCGGTTATGGTATTGGTGGAACTCCTGCTGACTGCATCAAACTGGCCGTTTGTGCGGTTATGAAAGACACGCCGCCTGACCTGATCCTGAGTGGAATTAATCTTGGCTCCAATACGGGCATCAGCGTCATTTACTCTGGAACGGTTTCGGCAGCGACCGAAGGAGTGGTGCTAGGCATTCCCGGTGTTGCCTTTTCGCTTTGCACTTACATTGACCCAGAGTGGGAAATGGCTGGCCGCATCGTCAAAGAAATCACGAAGCAAATCATTGAAAATCCGATGCCGTCGGGCGTACTGCTGAACGTAAACATACCCAACCTGCCGTACGAACAGCTCAAAGGAATTAAAGTCACCCGTATGGGTCGTTCGCGTTTTATTGAAAAATTTCATAAGCGGCTCGACCCTCGTGGCCGCACCTATTACTGGCTCGATGGCGCACTTGAAGTCCACGATGATGGCGATGATGTCGATATTCACGCCGTACACGATGGGTACGTCTCCATCACCCCGATTCACCTCGACCTGACTTCCTATAAGCACCTTAAAACGTTCCAACCTATGGAAAAAACATTCTAAGGATTGACTCTCCGGCGAATATCATTACTCTCTGCAATCTTTCCGGGCGGTTAGCTCAGTTGGTTAGAGCATCTCGTTTACACCGAGAGGGTCGGGGGTTCGAGTCCCTCACCGCCCACCATCAAAATTTGGCACGCTTCTCAAGAAGCTTTAGAATCATGTAGGTAATCCAACCGATTACCGTGAGCCCGATGGTGAAAAGGCTGTAGGAGATCGGCCACGGAACGTGCTTGGTCATCATGGAGAATTCCGACATTCCGCCAATACTGGCCAGAACATTTAAAGGCATAAACACCACGTTGATAACGGTGAGACGCTTCATCAGCACGTTAAGATTGTTGTTCACGATGGAAGCCCGTACATCCATCATTCCGGTGAACACGTTGGCGAACACGTGAGCTTGTTCTAGGCACTGGGCATTTTCAATGGCAAGGTCATCGACAAGCTCCAGCATTTCAGGAGTAAGGCCATCCGTCTGAGCGTTTTTTGCATTAGTTTTAAGTCGTTCGATTACACGTCCATTGGCACTGATAGCGTTGACGTAGTAAACGAGACTTTTTTCGATCGAAAACATTTGCAAGAGATTTTTATTTTCCATCGATTTGACGATTTTGGTCTCCAGTTCGTTGGCAATATCATTGATGACTTCCAGATGGCTGTAAAAATGTGTAATACAACTGGAAAGGATGCTTAGGAACAGGGTTTGCAGGTTTTGAAGTTTGGTATAGGCGCGGCCTTCGAAGAGGGACATGTCGTTCGGTGCGATAACAATGAGTTGCTCCTTGTACAGGAATAGACCAACGGAATTGGTTTTGAAAACGAAATTATCTTTGGCTTGATACGATTTGGGGTGGCGGAAGATTACGGCCAGATGATTGAAGTCCAACTCCACACGCGAGAGAGAATCGTTATCCAGCGCGGAGGATAAGTTGTGTTCGTCAATCTGGTGTTTCTGGATGAGCAATGCCTTTTCGGTCTCGGTCGGATCAATAACCAGCATGATTTTTGATTCTGCACCATCCAGCACTTCGACGATACGCCCTTGCTCTAATTTGAAATTTCGTATCATAGTAACTCCAGCTTCAAATATTCATTTTGGTTATCCACAATATTTTTATTTCGGCTGAATTTAAGCCGCTCTGACCGATTGTCAATCATGTACAAGCCATGAATGATGTCAAATTCGCTCGACTGGCCTTTTTGCTTCTGGAACTAATGATTATTCTCAAATAAAAAATCCGTGCTATCCGCACGATCTATGGTAAAACTTCCGCCATGAAAACGCTTAAAGTTCTTGTTCTGAATGGCCCGAATCTGAATCTGCTCGGCACGCGCGAACCTGAGGTTTATGGCACTGAAACGCTTGATTCTATCGCTAAGGACATGCAGGTTTGCGCTGAAAAGCTGGGTGGCATTGAACTGGAATTTCATCAGAGCAATGCGGAGAGCGATTTGATTACATGGATTGGCTCAGCTCGGGAAAAATTTGACGGGATCATCATCAATCCAGCTGCGCTCACCCATACCAGTCTTGGTGTGGCCGATGCGCTGAAGGCGGTTGAAAAATCTGTTCCTGCGGTTGAGGTCCATTTGAGCAATACCCACGCTCGCGAAGAGATACGCCATAAAAGTCTAACGGCATCGGCCTGTATCGGCCAGCTCATGGGGTTTAAGGGCTACGGTTATACGCTTGCTCTGCAAGCGCTAGCTAAGCATTTGCGTGACTAGAGTAAAATCAGAAAAGGTATAGCCGTTCCCCCGAAGCAGGCTGGACGCGAAGCGAGGCTTTCTGAAAGAAAGCATCATGGATCAATTTGTAGGACGCGCTTCCCGTATTCGGGGGCGTGTGTGTTCCTACCCGTGCGAGGGACACAAGCTCTCTGAATACAGAGACTCGACCAGCGGGAGAGAGGCCTCGTAATTGCGAGGCAACGACGAAGGATTGGCAACCTCGTCCTACAAACACAAGCCTGCTATGCGTTATTCCGACAGAAGAGATGTTCATTTTACAAAAGCGTTATGTTGCTCGCAACATAAGAGTGGCAACCCTGCGGTACGTATCGCGGGCATCCTGCCTGCTCAAAACGTCTACGCCTTTGCTTAAAAACGCTCTAAACCAACTGCGAGAAAAAATTATTTAGCACCAGTTCGGCGGGCAGGTTACGGTCAAACTGACGAGCCATTTCTTCCACTGCGGAGATGCGTCGAAGGGCATCCGCCCGCGTAAAGAGTATCGCCTGTCGTTTAAGCGGCTCTAGGTCGTCCTGAAAGTGCAGGGCGGACTCGTTTTGTTCCAAAACCAGCATCAGCACATCACGTTGCCAGCGGAGCATGGTGCGTAGAATTTCAGTGCGCGACTCAATCAGCCGTGCCGTCGAGCGGGCAGCCAGCAGGTCTTTTGCCTCTTTGGCTGATAATTCCTCTGGCAGGCGGTCTGATTCTTCGGTTTCAAATTCCTTTTTCAGCTCATCCAGTAGGGTTGTTAGACGCCCCGTGAAGAGGCCAATTTCCGGCACACTCACCGGGGGGAGTTCACACAGAATGTCGAGTAGGGGATCTTTCCAATGTTTGGAAACTTCATCGTCTTCATCGGTTAGGCCGATACGCTGGCAACGCGATGAAATCGTCGGTAATAAGGACTGAGGCTCGTCAGTGATCAGCAGTAATAGGCTTTTTGCGGAGGGTTCTTCGAGTGTTTTGAGCAGGGCGTTGGCGGCCTGATCGGTCATGCGATCGGCACACAGGATAACCGCAACTTTCCAGCCGCCCGCGAAAGAGGTCTGTGAGAGCTGACGAATCAGATCGCGAATTTCTTCGATAACGATCTGCCGACTTTTGCTTTGCGGCTCGATCCAAACGATATCGGGATGGGCGCGGGTTTTAACCTGCGGATGATTATTAAAAATCAGGTCGAGCATTTGTTCGGCAAAACGAAGTGCTGCGCCGTGCGGCGCGCCTTGCAACAGATAGGCATGCGCGAGCTGGCCGTTTTGCCAGCTTTTCTCGATGCCGCTCCACGCTTCGCTAAACTGATTTGATGTTTCACCCATAATAAATTATTCTGCCTATTCTTTCCCAGTCAGTGGTTCTATCGCCTTCCAAATATGGACAGAAACCGTTTCAGGATCTTGTGCGGCATTGACGATGCGGAACCGTGCAGGTTCTTCTTTAGATAGCTTCAAGTAGCCAGCACGTACCCGTTCGTGGAAGGAGCGGGCTTCCTGCTCGAAGCGATCGGCCGATTCGCCACGCGCCTGCTGGCGTTGCGCAATTCGTTCAAATCCGGCGTCGACTTCTAGGTCGAGCAACAAGGTAAGGTCGGGAATTATGTGGTTAACAGCAAAGCGATTGATGGCGGCAACGTCTTCGACCGGCAGGCCGCGGCCGTACCCTTGGTAGGCGGTGGTGGAGTCCATAAAACGGTCGCAGATCACCCAGATACCTTTTTCGAGATTCGGACGGATTACTTGTTCGACCAGCTGATTGCGGCTGGCCTCGAAAAGCAGTAGTTCGGCCCGTTCGTAAGGAGCCTCACCCGCCTGATTATGCTGGAGAATGTTGCGAATAGCTTCACCAAGCTCGGTGCCGCCGGGCTCGCGTGTACAAATCGCTTTAATGCCGCATTCGGCCAACCGCTGGATCAGCGTCCTGACCTGAGTGGATTTTCCAGAGCCTTCCGGCCCTTCTAATGTTATAAATTTTCCGCGCATAGGAAAAAGACGATAGCCGCCAGTCCGCTGAAATGCAACTTCGTTACCTTCTCGTGATGGAGAAAAAGTTCTGCGCACCGAAACCACTAGAGCATTTTAAATAATTCTGCAACCTGATTACGCCCCCTCTTCGAGAGGGACGTCCTACAAGAAAACTTGTAGGGCGAGCCTCTCCGGTATTCCGGAGGGCTTGCAGTATGGGCTACGACTTTTTATTACAAACCGGATATCATGCGGTGTTGGTATTTAGCGCACCACAGAGAGACTTGCAGAAATTCTGCCAGAGTTTGTGCGTCGGCGCAGAGGTTTTTCGGTTGCCGTGGTCGCCTAAGTTGATGCGCCTGCCGTCTTCGAGAATCAGGTTCAGTTCATAAATGGAGCTCGTTTGGCTATCAGAGCAGACAGTTTTTGTAGAATCCGTTTCAGCATGACGGTTTCCTCAGTTTATCCGCGATAGATACAGCCGGAGGTTTCGGTTTCCTTGATGACGATTTGCGAGAGCAGGGGCAGCTGCGGTTTCAGTTTTTTCCACAGCCAGACGCACATATTCTCACTGGTCGGATTTTCCAGTCCTACAATCTCATTCAGGATGGCGTGGTCGAGCTGTTTAATAACCGGTTCGCCGATTTTCGCCAAATCACCGAAGTCCATGACAAAGCCGGTCGTCGGGTTTACTGGGCCGCGCAGGAATATTTGAATTTCAAAGCCATGACCGTGCATGGCCGAGCATTTATGGGTCAGCGGAACGCCGGTCAGGCGGTGAGCGGCATCAAAGCGGAACGTTTTATAAATTTCCATTTCAGACATTTCAGTTCTCCATTTTTGTCGAAGGTCTCAAAGTCTAACGTCGAATGTCTTTGAAATTAACCTTCGACCTTCAGACTTTTGACCTTTGACTGTATTCTCTTGGATCTTTCACTCCAGCGTCTTTAAATCCTTTTAGTCGCAGACGGCACGAATCGCACGTACCGCAGGCTGCGCAGTTCACGGGGTCATAACAGCTGGACGTTACGCTGTAGTCCACGCCCAGTTCCAGCCCCTTTTTGATGATCTGTGCCTTCGTCAGTTGAATCAGCGGGGCATGGATAGTCAGTTTTCGTCCGCCGCAGACGGTAGCTTTAACAGCAAGATTGGCCATTTTATCAAAAGCGGCGATAAATTCTGGGCGGCAGTCGGGATAACCACTGTAGTCGAGTGAGTTGACGCCGATAAAAATATCGAAACTGCCCAGCACTTCAGCCCAGGCCAGCGCGTAGGAAAGAAAAACTGTGTTGCGTGCTGGAACATAAGTGATCGGAATTTCATTTGCCGCGCCGGGTTTGTGTGGTACGGCGATATTCATATCCGTTAGTGCGGAACCGCCGAACACGCCAAGGTCAATGGTGATTGTGCGGTGTTCGGCGACGCCTTGCGCTTTAGCGACCTGTGCGGCGCATTCCAGTTCAACCGCGTGACGCTGGCCGTAGCGAAAGGATAGAGCGTAGCAATCGAAACCCTGCGCCTTGGCGATGGCCAACGCGGTGGCCGAGTCCAGTCCGCCGCTTAACAGAATGACGGCTTTTTTATGCATGCGCAGAGTTCTTTAAGGCGGCAGCAATTTTTTGACCGAGTTCACGGGCACCCGCGAGAGTCAGTGGAGCTTTTTCAATTGGCGCACAACCCACGGAGTCTACTGTAGAGTCGGGACCGTAGAGCATTTTAATTCCGGTCATTTTACACTGGTCACCGTATCCGCATTTAATGCAGGGAACATTACCGGTAACTTTGAGTGCACCGACAAAATTCATACCTTCTTCCATCATGTAAAACTGAACGGCGTTGATTCCTGTTTGGCAGGCTGGCGGTAGCATTTCATTATTTTCCGGAACCGCCGAGGTGATGACGGCCGCGCCGGGCTTGCCAGCCATGAATCCATGAAGATGGCGCAAGGGATAGAGACGTTCGATGAAAGCCTTAGTTCGTGAATCCAGTGAAGAGTAAGGGGTGAAGCCGCCAATGACCAGCGCGTCAGCCGCTTTGGCTTTTTCGGCCAGCTCAATGCCATCATCCTTGATTACACATCGGTTGGTTTTAACGCAACCCAGACAGGCTTTGCACGGTGCAATGGTATAATCAGCCAGTTTAATGAATTCGGTTTCGCAACCGGTTGCGTCTAAAACGGCCTGTACCGCTTTGTCCGTATTGCTATTTTTGATCGGAGAGCCTGAAACACCTAATACTTTCATTTTTTCCTCCATTTATAAAAGTCCCATCATCTTGTGGCACTGTGGAATCACACGGACACTGTGTCTGAGCGCTACGGCCATTTGCGACTGCCATGTTAGAACCTGTTTTGCCGTCGGCACACGGTCAGTTTTTGAGGCGGCTGTCATCGGCTGCAAGACGACGGCCGCTTGCGAGCCGGAAGTGCGGATGATTTCCGCGGCATCGATTATATCGGCATCGGAGGTATCTGCGCTAACGACTAATTTAATCGTCGCGCCGGTTTCTTCGCGCTCGATAATATTAAGAAATTCGCGGTGCATTTCCCATGCTTCCGGTTCACCGGTCACGCTGGGAAGCTTGATATCCATCAGCACATGATCCGTCCATTCAACGACGTGTTCAAAAGGCTCGGGCAGATCGCCACTAGTTTCGAGATGAACTGGCAGATTGAGCTGTTTACGGGCTTCCGGCAGAAACGCCGCCAGAAAGGCCGCCTGCAAAAGCGGTTCGCCGCCGGTAATAAACAGGTCGTCGTGCGCAAGCTCCGGACGGTTCATCTCGGCAAGCAGTTCAAGCAATTGCTGCATCGAAAGCGGATTAGGAACCTCTTCAAACTGATTGCTACCCGGTTCCCTTTCAATTTTTGCGGAGGCCGTTAGTTCGACCGGCGTATCGCAGTAGATACAGTTGCGGTGGCACTCGCAAAAGCGGACAAAAAGCTGACGGCGGCCAATATTAATTCCTTCGCCCTGCGCCGAACTGAAGATCTCGCTCACAAAAGCGGAAAGCTGTGTTTTTTGAACCATATGTCTCATTCCTGAATTTTCGCCGCAAGCATACCAGCAGGCATAGGGGAAATGGAATGTTGGAATACGGGAATGTTGGAATGGTGGAATACGGGAATACGGGAATGGTGGGTGTTTGTCTTTCCAATATTCCATCATTCCATCTTTCCATTATTCCATTATTCCGTTATTCCATCATTCCAATATCCCATTCTTATGAAAGTAGACCTTTTCGATTTTGAACTGCCCAAGCACTTTATCGCGGATCATCCGGCCAGTCCGCGTGATTCCTCGCGCCTGCTCGACCTGACCGGCGACGGCTTTGCTGATCGCATCGTCCGCGACCTGCCGGAACTGCTTCAATTTGGCGACCTACTGATCGGCAACAACACCAAAGTAATTCCGGCGCGGCTGGACGGCCTGCGCGGCGAAGTCCGGATTGAAGTGACGCTACACATGCGCACCGCCGATAATGAATGGCTGGCTTTCGCCAAGCCCGGCAAACGGCTTAAAGAAGGTAACCGCATCGACTTCGCCGACGGTTTTTATGCCGACGTGACCGAGAAACGCGATGCCGGCGAAATTCGTTTGCGCTTCAACTGTGGCGGTGATGCGCTTTTCCAATGCTTGGAAAAATATGGACGCATGCCGCTTCCGCCGTATATCCAGCGTAAGCACGACGGCACCTTGACCGCGAGCGACCGCGCGGACTACCAGACCGTTTTTGCCCGGTACGACGGCGCGGTCGCCGCGCCGACCGCTGGGTTACACTTTACTGAGCAGCTTTTCCAAAGATTGAAAAAGCGCGGAGTCACCTTTGAAACCGTCACGTTGCACGTTGGTGCCGGAACTTTTTTGCCGGTCAAAGTGGATGATACCGAAGAGCATAAAATGCACGCGGAGTGGGGCACGGTTACGCAAGAGATCGTGGATAAAATCAATGCCACACGGTTAGCTGGCGGACGGATTGTCGCTGTTGGCACCACCTCGTTACGCTTATTGGAGAGCGCGTCAACCGCGCCGGGAATCATCAAACCGTTCATAGGTGAAACCGACATCTTCATTACGCCCGGTTATCAGTTTAAGATCGTTGACCTACTGATGACCAATTTTCATCTCCCGCGCTCGACGCTTTTTATGCTTGTTTCTGCCTTCGCTGGCCTTGACCGGATGCACGCCGTCTACGACCACGCTAAAAAAGAAAATTATCGATTCTACTCCTACGGCGATGCCTGTTTGTTGAGCCGGAAATAATCCTCCTGCGGATCAATCCGTAGTGCTATAAAAGAGCCACAATTGATTTTATGGCATATATATGAGCCTTTTTAAATATCATCAGGATATGAACTCTCACCTTGTATTGTTGGTGAGCGTATTCGAACTGCTCGTTCCCGCCGTATTCATCCTGAACGAATAACTGACTTGATTGGGCTTTAACTGTGGTGGTGACGCACTTTTCCAATGCTTGGAAAAATATGGATGCATGCCGTTTCCGCCGTAAAAAAGACAAAGGGTAGGGCGTGTTCGCTGAACGCGCCGCACGGTGGAACGGCTCTCCTGCTCATACGGAATTAATTTAATTCATATCAATTGCTTTAAACACAAAGGCACTAAGTACACAAATCTTTGTGCTCTTCGTGTCTTGAGCGTAGCGGGTGTTTAAATATTATTTAAGTCAATGGGGTATCA
>JBBQSL010000134.1:0-9259 GCA_038213895.1 Kiritimatiellales bacterium
GGAAGTCGGCGGCAAACCGATTCTCTGGCACATTATGAACATTTATGCGCAGCACGGAGTAACGGAATTTCTGATTGCCGCCGGTTATAAGGCGGAAGTGATTAAAGAGTATTTTCTGAATTTTTATGCGCTCGACAACGATGTCAGCATCGACCTCTCCAACGGCGATATCACCGTGCACGGCAAGAAGAGACTGCCATGGAAAGTGCATGTCATTGACACCGGCCTGCACACCCAGACCGGCGGACGGCTAAAACATCTCAAAACCTGGCTGGCTGACGGCGAAGATTTCCATTTCACCTACGGCGACGGCGTCGCCGATGTGGATATTAAAAAACTCGAAGCCTTTCACCAAGCACACGGCAAACTAGCCACAGTGACCACCGTGCGTACCCCGGCTCGGTTCGGACATATTTCGTTCGGCAAAAACGAGGTCTGCCATTTCCACGAAAAACCGGAAAGCGGCGACGGCTGGATCAACGGTGGCTACTTTGTTCTGAATAAAAAGGTGATCGACTACATCGACGACGCCTCCACCTCTTGGGAACGTGAACCGATCGAGCGTCTTTCGGCAGAAAAAGAGCTGATCGGCTATCAGCATGGCGGCTTCTGGTCTTGCATGGATACGCTGCGCGAAAAAACCATGCTCGACGAAATGTGGGAATCCGGCACCGCACCGTGGAAAATATGGAAATGAACATCAGCCCATCTTTCTGGCAGGAGAAAAAAGTTTTCGTTACCGGCCACACCGGCTTTAAGGGAGCATGGCTATGCCTCTGGCTTCAATCGCTCGGTGCACGCGTCACCGGTTATGCACTAGCGCCCGCCACCGAACCCAGTCTCTTTGTCCTAGCCCGTGTTGCAGACGAAATGGACTCGCATATCGGTGACCTGCGCAACTTCGATACATTGCAATCGGTCATGCGCAAAAGCGAGCCGGACATCGTCCTGCACCTCGCCGCGCAGGCGCTGGTTCGCTATTCCTATGTCCATCCGCTCGAAACCTATGAAACCAACGTCATGGGAACTGCCCATGTGCTCGAAGCAGCGCGCACCATTCCCTCGGTTCGATCTATCGTCGTCGTCACCAGCGACAAATGCTACGAAAACCGCGAATGGGAACGCGGCTATGTCGAAACCGATGCCATGGGCGGGCACGACCCCTATTCTAGTAGCAAAGGCTGTTCCGAACTCGTCGCCGCCGCCTACCGAAACTCCTTCTTCTCCGGCGACGACTCCGTCACCGCGCTCGCCAGTGCCCGCGCCGGCAATGTTATCGGCGGCGGCGACTGGGCGCTCGACCGCATCGTCCCCGATGCCATGCGCGCCTTCATGAAAGGCGAACCGCTCAAACTGCGCCACCCGCAGGCCGTCCGCCCGTGGCAGCACGTGCTTGAACCGCTTCACGGGTACCTGATGCTCGCCGAACGTCTCTACAACGATGGCCGCGCCTTCGCCGAAGGCTGGAACTTCGGCCCGCACGACGAAAGCTCGCAATCCGTCGGCTGGATCGTCAGTCAAATGGAAAAGATCTGGGGCGGCGGTGTCTGCTCCGAAGTTTCCCCCGATGCTCACGCCGAAAAATTCCACGAAGCCACCCTGCTTCGCCTCGACTGCACCAAAGCCGCACAGCAACTCGACTGGCATCCCAAGCTGACGATGGATAAAACGCTTGAATGGACTGTTGAATGGTACCGCCGTTTCCAAACATTGGAAAAAACAATGCGCGAGTTCACCCTCCAGCAGATCGCAGACTACGAGGCACTTTCATGATCTTCACGCCGACCGCTATCGATGACGCCTGGATCATCGAGTGCAAAATGCTCACCGACCCGCGCGGATTTTTCGCCCGCGCCTTCTGCGCCGAAGAGTTTGAACAACACGGACTCGAAGCCAACTTTGTGCAGGCGAATCTGTCCGGCAATAAACTGAAACACACCGTGCGCGGAATGCACATGCAGGCCGAGCCATTCGGCGAAGTCAAACTGGTTCGCTGCACCCGCGGCGTCATTTTTGACGCCTTTATCGACATGCGCCCCGACTCTCCAACGTTCCTCCAATGGTTCGGAACTGAGCTGACGCAGGACAACCATAGAATGCTCTACGTCCCTAAAGGTTGCGCTCATGGCTACCAGTCCCTGTGCGATGACGCCGAAGTCTTCTATCTAGTCTCCACCCCCTATCAGCCTGCCAGCGAACGCGGCGTGCGCTGGAACGACCCAAAAATCGGAATTCAGTGGCCGGAACCGGCCCGTGCGATCATTTCCGATAAAGACAACGCCTGGCCCCTGCTTTAACCGGAGTAAAAAATGATCATTGTCGACACCCAACTAAAACTCCGTGCACAGCAAAACCGTCCGGTTCAGGTCGGGATGATCGGCGCCGGATACATGGCGCGCGGCATTGCCCTGCAACTTCTAAAATACAGCCCCGGCATCCGGTTGGCCGCCATCTCTAACCTGCACATCGATCAGGCGGAGAATGCCTATCGACAGGCTGGTGTTGACGAATTTATCACCGTCACCTCACCCGAACAGCTCGACGACGCCATCACCCGCGGACAGTTCGCCGTCATGGATAAGCCGGAGCCCCTCTGCAAAGCCGGAAAAATTGATGTTGTTGTCGAAGTTACCGGGACTATCGAATACGCAGCAAAAGCCATTCTGCAGGCCATCGAACACGGCAAGCAGATCGTCATGATGAACTCCGAGCTCGATGCCACCATCGGCCCCATTCTAAAAATCTATGCCGACAAAGCCGGGGTCATCTACAGCAACTGCGATGGCGACCAGCCAGGCGTCATCATGAACCTCTACCGATTCGTCAAAGGCATGGGCTTTAAACCGGTTCTGCTCGGCAATATCAAAGGGCTACACGACCCCTACCGCACGCCTGCAACCCAGAAGGGCTACGCCGAAAAATATCACCAGAAACCCAAGATGGTCACCTCTTTTGCCGACGGCACAAAAATCTCTATGGAAATGGCGGTCGTGGCCAATGCCACCGGGTTTAAAATCGGTCAGCGAGGCATGTTCGGCCCGACCTGCGGTCACGTCAAAGAAGCCTGTTCCATTTTCCCGCTCGACCAAATGCTTCGCGACGGCGGCTGGGTTGACTATGTCGTCGGTGCCGAACCAACCGGTGGAATCTTTGTTCTCGGCTATCACGAAGATCCGCTTCAGCGGGAATATCTCAAATACTACAAAATGGGCGACGGTCCTCTCTACGCCTTTAACACGCCCTTCCACCTCTGCCACTTTGAAGCTGGCTTCAGCATTGCGCGCGTCGCGTTGCTCAACGACTCGGTCATGTCGCCCATCGGCGCGCCGGTCGTTGATGTACTCACCGTAGCTAAACGGGATTTAAAAATCGGTGACATGCTCGACGGAATGGGTGGATTTGACAGCTACGGCGTGGCAGAAAACTCCACCGTCTGTTATGCAGACAACCTGTTGCCCCTGGGCCTCTCCGAGGGATGCCGCATGAAGCGAGAGGTAGTAAAAGATGCGGTGATTTCCTATGACGACGTCGAGATCCCGACCGGCCGTCTTTGCGACCGCTTACGTAACGAGCAGAATCAGCACTTTGCCAAAACACTATCGGGGAACTGATGAAAAAACCGACCAAACTGGTAGCGATTGTCGTTCCGATGTCCAACCGGGTTGAACTGACCCCCGATGAACAAATCTCTCTGCGCCACCTGCGCCATTATCTCGGCGACTACGACCGGTTTATGATCGCCCCACCGGATGTGGAGATACCCTACGACGATTTCACCGTCAAACGTTTCGATACTTCATTCTTCGGTAGCGTCCGTGCGCACATGAACCTGCTGGTCTCCCCAAGTTTTTATAACGCCTTCAACGACTATCAGTTCATGCTGATCTATCATCTGGATGCTCTCATCTTCTCCGACCAGCTCAAAGAATGGTGCGCTCGAGACTTCGATTATGTTGCCGCACCGTGGATCAAATACGAAGGTGCACCCTACGAAGGACTGCCCATTGAAAATAAAGTCGGCAACGGCGGATTCTCGCTCAGAAAAATCAACAGTATCCAGCGTGTACTCAAAGGGGTTAGAAAACCAGAATTCACCCGAGCCTATCTTCGCCGCATTCTGGGCCGAGGCAAAAAATTTGAGCACCGACGTTACGAAGACATATTCTGGGCGATGTATGCCACTGAGTTTTATCCGAATTTCAAGATCGCACCGCTCGCAACAGCGCTGGAATTCGCTTTCGAATGCAACCCGCAACTCTGCTTCGAAAAAGCCCGCCAGCAGATACCCTTTGGCTGCCACGCCTGGCCAATTTATGACAGAGCCTTCTGGGAGCCTCATCTGCTGCCGGATTGACAGGTAGCAGTTGCACCTCGCGTAAATCTTTTTGTTTAGCAGTTGAAACAGACGGATTGCACGGGTATATAAATCGTGTCCGGCACAAAAATTGATAGGCTGGTCTCGTAGTAAATTTTTCTTGGGTGCCGGAATCAAGGTGTTTCTGGCAGGCTATTGGATGGTCGGGCCGCCATCTGAAAATACGTGTTGATATGCGTAATTTCGGAGACTGCACTTCTGGCAGAAATCTATAGCGACGAAATAAACGACTGCATCCGGAGGTCTTTGCGTACTCACGATCCCGGAACCGTTTTTCTGCATGGTTTCAACCAAAAGATCATCTCTCGGTCTTACGGCACATGTTGACCGTTCTGATGGAGAAGACTAATGATTATTCTAGATAAGGCTCTTGAACAATGCGCGAGGGATAACAAACCGGTGCGGGTCGGTATTGTGGGTGCGGGCTACATAGCCCGTGGAGCAACTAATCAGATTTTAAACTTCCTGCCGGGTATGGATGTGGTCGCCATCGCAAACCGAACCGTTTCAAAGGCAGAAGACATTTTCAATAAAGCCGGCGAATCCGAGGTGCACCATGTGGACACCATCGCACAACTCGAAGAATCAATCCGTCTTCATAAACACGCCGTGACCATTAACCCCGAACTCTTATGTCGTGCGGAAGGGGTCGATGTGATCATGGAACTGGTCGGCGAAGTCGAATTCGGCTGCACCGTCAGCCTCAATGCACTTCGACACGGCAAGCATCTCGTCGCCAGTGCCGAAGTTGACTCCACCATCGGCCCGATTCTTAAGGAGTATGCTAAACAGTCCGGCGTGGTCTACACCAACTGTGACGGCGATCAGCCCGGCGTGATTATGAACCTGATTCGCTGGGTGCGTAGCATAGGCTTTAATCCGGTTCTCGGCGGGAACATCAAAGGGCTGCTCGACAATTACCGGACACCGGAAACGCAGGCGGCCTTCGCAGAAGCCAACGGTCAAACCTGCCGCATGGTCACCCATTTTGCCGACGGAACCAAGGTGGCGATGGAACAGGCCGTCGTCTCCAACGCCACCGGATTCAAAGTTGGGAAACGCGGAATGTACGGGCCGGAATGCAAGCATGTCGATGAGGCGGTAGATCTTTTCCCAATGGAGCAACTGCTCGACGGCGGTCTTTCCGGCTACATCCTCGGAGCCGAGCCCAGCCCCGGGGTCTTTGTGCTCGGCTACAACGACAATGAAACAAGCCGTGAGTTTGCTAATTATTTCAAGCGAGGATCTGGTCCCCTGCACGCCTTCTATATTCCGTATCACTTTCCTCATGCAGAAATCCCGCTAACGGCAGCGCGCGCCGCGCTGTTTCACGACGCGACGATCACCCCGCTGGGTGCGCCCGCTGCAGAAGTGATCACGCTGGCAAAGTGCAACCTGAAAGCCGGAGAAACTCTCGACGGATTCGGCGGATTCTCCTCCTACGGGCTGCTCGAAAACTACTCGACCTCGCAGTCTGAAAATCTGCTCCCCATGGGACTTTCCGAAGGATGCACCCTCATTCGTGACATTCCGAAAGACATGCCACTGACAATGGAAGACGTGGAGTTTCCGAAAGATCGTCTGTGCGACAAACTCTATCAGGAACAGAAAACCCGTTTCGCCGGGCAAACCTGCCCGACCGGCCACTGGAATATTAAATAAAAAATCCGAGCGGCTCCAGAGCCGCGTTGGAGCATAGAACATTTCCAACCTTTATAAAAAATGTAAAAAAGTTCCACTGTAATACCAGAGGCTAACAAAATCACCCCTTCCGCTGGCTCTGGCGGTAGGAGTGCACCCTGCTTCGTTGAAACCCTCCGATCAATCTGCGCCACCTTGATTTCAGCTTATCCAACAGCAGATGATAAAGCGGGCGATAAGCAGATGAATAGACGGTCCATTTTCTCGCTACATTAGTGTTAAGCGAAATCAGAACGCTCGTCAGCACCCCGGGACGGTCAAAAGAATCCCTTAGAATTTCAGCGATCTGGCCCAGTCCGCCGTCGTTCATATCGGGCACCGGGGGATTAAATGCGCAGTCGATTGCCATTTTGGCAACCCGCAAATGATCGTAGTTTTGCCTAATGTGTTCGCCGCCCTTTTCAACAAGGCCGAGGGTCTCTCCGTTTTTCATAAAGTGCTCAACCGCCTTTTTCATTCCTTTCAGCCGATGGACAACATAGCCCCCTTTCATATGGCCAACGACCTCGCACTGGCTGTTACTGTTCCAGGGAGTGCTCAACGTCACAACGGGGGTTCCGCACAAAATAGATTCGGCATTCACCAGACCGAAGCTTTCTCCGCCAGCGGCGGCGTGAACCATAAGGTCGAGTGAAGAATAGGCGACAGACAAATTTTCATCCCCGATAAGTTCAGGAATGACAATCACCCGATCCGCATAGGGTGATTCGGCTATCTTATTTTCTATAAGCGGGGACGGACCGACTAACATCAGATATAATTTATCATACTTTCCGGCCAGATCATTAAAAAGACGCATCAACATCGGAGACCAACTGAATTCAGCTGGCTGACCTATCCTGCCGAGAACAAAGGCTCCTTCAGGAATGCCGCAGGCTTTTCGAAACGCTGCTGTTTCTGGCTTGCTCTTCGGATTGAACTTCCGGCAATCCACCGGATTAGGAACCACAGCACACACCGTTGCCGCACCGCCCCGAAGCTGAAATAGCCACTTTGCCCAAACACTCAGCTGAAAACTGACGTCTACCTGATCCGCCCAGGGGGACGGTACAGAAAACACATTGGTTTCGACCACTCTTGCAGATGCCTTACGGATACAACTGAGCAGAGGTCTGACATCTGCCTCTTTCATGCCATTCGTATGGATGTGAATAAGATCCGGGCCCCATTCTTTGATCGCCTGCAGAACTTCCCCAGAAAGCCCTAGCCAGACACAGACCGTATTCTTTAGTGCGGTGTATCGTGAACCCAACTTGTACACAGCCAGCAGTCTGGAATCATGTCCGAGCTGGTGATACGCCTCGGCAAAAACCTGAGCGACACGTTGCGTGCCGCCCTTCTCCAAATCACAGACAATCGTCAGTATTTTCATTTACCCTTTTAAAGCGCGCTTGATTTCGTAGCGTCTGAAATATTCTCTGTTCCTCCAGAAAAGATCAATAAACGTACCCTCTGCAAAAAAATCAAGATCCTCCTGCGATTTGTAACAATCAAAAGCTGCCTGCTTCACCGGCAGAACTTCTTTTATATCAACGTAACAGTTGAAGTCCCTGAGCCTGGGCCAGGAATATCGAATACTTTTCTTCAGTGCTTTTGCACCATAGTGACTGAACCCCACCTTTACCCATGGCCAATGATTCCAGAACCAGACCGGATATTCATAGACGGTAACATTTATTCCGCTTTGTTCGAGTGCAGCGCTGACAATCCGATGGGTCTCATTGTGGTCACCGTGTCCGTCTTTATAATACGGTATAAAAATTTCTTGCGGCTGTTCGCTGGAAAGAAGGTTCCTTATTTTTTCAACCGCAGCGGCATGAAACTGCCTTAAAGAGCCGTCCGTGTAGCCCAAGAAAAGCACGTTGCTTTCTTTTACACCAAGCTCAGCAGCAGCAGAAATCGCTTCAGCGATGCGGACAGATTTTAGTTCTTCTTTAGAGGTTAGCGTGGAAGAAGCATTACAGCCGTCCGTCATAAATACGATTTTAACCTCCGCGCCGACCCGCCTTTTTTTAGCGATCGTTCCACCGCAACCGAGCGTTTCGTCATCCTGATGCGGAGAGAATACGATTGCCGATTTTTTAAAATCATCCTGACGGGATTTTCTAAGAGAAAAATCGATCAGGAATCCTAATAAACCTGACATTAAAACCCGAAGCTCCAGTTTTTCAAGTTTCTGGGTTTTTGATTTTTCGACCATGAATAGTCTATCCTATTTTCGTTCTGGCGGCATGAAATGGATTCGCTGTAGTCCCGCTGTTAAGAAAGAAGTGCTGTCTGGTGCTCAGCCCCCTATCGAAAGATACTCGTATAAAAAAACCAGTGGGCAACAGCCTCCCTGTTTTGCGGCAGATTTGCAATCTCGTTCCCCGTTCTGTTTTTAACGATCTGTTTGTTTTCCTTGGTTGCCTTCTGTAGAAATAATACGAGTTTGGTTAATTCGTTCTAATACCATTTTCGGAGGATGTATTGACTAAGAGAGTAAAATTCCCACCTGATTACAGAGGCGTAAAAGTTTTTTTACATCAATCTGCACATCCGCGCGGTTGAGCTCTGTCAGGGAAAGCTCCTTGTTTTCGTTTCCGATGGGCTCGCCGATCAGATAGGCGTACTCAAGTCCGTTGTGACAGGAGAAGATGTAGTTTGATTCCTCAAAATAATCGTAAGGAAAAATCTCAATCACTTTTGCACCGGGTCGCGTAAACAGCAGGTTATGCAACGCCGCGCCGTGAACCGCGACAATTATCTCGGCATTCCCAAACAGATCCGCTTCCTCTTGAAACGTTTTGCCCTGCGTACTAACGATAGAGAATCCGAGCGGCTCCAGAGCCGCCTGAACCTCTGCAAGATTGAGTTCTTTGCGCCCGCTGACCAGCCCGCGCAAAACAAACAATTTTTTTTCTGGTGGAGTGCCCTCCGCCAGCGGCCGCGCCTTGCACAGATTTTCCTGCAAAAAGCGGAAGCTGTATTCATCCATCCGGAAGCCCTGCCGCACAGCCGGATCATCCTCTACCCGACTGTCTTTAACGGCAATCAGCGAGCGGTCGGCGCGACAGGGAAACCCAACAATCTGCTCTTTACGAATCCCCATCTGAAGTAACGACTCCTCAGCGAATGATTTAATCTGCCCGTCGCCGATATAATAGTAGTCGATGTTTT
This sequence comes from Kiritimatiellales bacterium, assembly GCA_038213895.1. Taxonomy (GTDB): domain Bacteria; phylum Verrucomicrobiota; class Kiritimatiellia; order Kiritimatiellales; family Tichowtungiaceae; genus Tichowtungia. Next base: position 9,236 of record JBBQSL010000134.1, read on the forward strand.
CTTTTCCAAAAAGAGTCCAGTACG
>JBBQSL010000135.1:0-9230 GCA_038213895.1 Kiritimatiellales bacterium
CAGATCGAAAAAAGTGTCGTTGGCCAAAACGAAGCGGTTTCTGCGATTTCCCGTGCGTTGCGCCGCTCGCGTGCTGAACTTAAAGATCCTCGCCGCCCGATCGGTTCCTTTGCATTTCTCGGCCCGACCGGCGTTGGTAAAACCATGCTCGCTAAAGAACTTGCTCGGTTCATGTTTGATGATCCAGATGCGCTGATCCAAATTGACATGTCCGAGTACATGGAAAAATTCTCGGCGTCGCGCCTTGTTGGTTCGCCACCCGGTTATGTTGGTCACGAAGAAGGTGGACAGCTCACCGAACGGGTTCGTCGTCGTCCCTATGCCGTCGTGCTGTTCGACGAAGTTGAGAAGGCTCATCCGGATGTCATGCACATGCTGTTGCAGATTCTCGAAGAAGGCCGCCTGACTGACAGTCTTGGCCGCAGCGTGGACTTCCGTAACACGATTGTCATTATGACCTCAAATGTCGGCGCAACGCATACCACGAAAGCCGGGCTCGGTTTCTCACCGATTAGCGAGCAGAACGATTATGACAAACTTAAGAGCGCCATGATGGCTGCCTGCAAAGAGACCTTTAAGCCTGAATTGGTTAATCGTCTGGATGACATCATTGTTTTCCGCCAGCTCAACGAGAAGGATATTGAAATCATTCTTGATCTTGAGATTGCGCGGGTTCAGGAACGTGTTGCGGCTCGGAAAATTGCGCTCGAACTATCGATTGAAGCCAAACAGTTCCTCATTAAGAAAGGTTTCGACAAAGCGTACGGAGCACGGCAACTCCGCCGAGCGGTTGAACATCAGCTGGAAGATCCGCTGGCAGAGGCCATTTTGCGTGGTGAAGTGGTCAGCGATAAACCAGTTGCAGTTGCCGTCGCGGGCGAGAAGCTGACGTTTAGTCAGGCCTGATCGCATTTTTCCAATCCAAGGATTGGAAAATATCAGTCTGGCGGTTGAGACCAGCCTGCAACTCTTCGCGGTGAATGGGCTGGCTAGGTAACCTTTCATTAAAATTTGTGGAATTCACCCCGGAAAGGATGTTGCATGGTTAAGTTTGAGGATGTCAAAAAGGGTGCACTGCTACGCGGGATTGAGGCGGATGAGATTGTCCGGGTTGTGACGGTTGAGCCGGTCGGCGATAATGCGATCACTGTCTATTATAAAACCAGTCAGGGCCGACTTGGTGAGCAAATGCTTTTCCGTTCGGATGAGGCTCGTCTTAAACAGGCGGCGGCTGGCCGTCCGTGGGGTTTTGATGCCAACGGGGCGGAATTTAAGTTGGCGCTCGAAGCGTACCGCATCAGCATGGCCCATCTTTTTGACCCGATGATGGCGATCCACACCTCAAACGTGGAACCGTATCCCCATCAAATTTCTGCTGTTTATGAAGCGATGCTTCCGCGCCAGCCGCTGCGTTTTATTCTCGCCGATGACCCCGGAGCAGGCAAAACGATCATGGCGGGACTGCTGATCCGCTAACTGCTGATGAGAGCTGATGCCAAACGCATCCTGATTGTTTCCCCCGGGTCTCTGACAGAACAGTGGCAGGACGAGCTTGAAGAAAAATTCGGGGTTGCCTTTGAACTATTCAGCCGTGAAAAGCAGGAGCAGTGTGTTACCGGCAACTACTTTGATGAACAGAACCAATTAAACTTGGAAAACTTTTTAGGGTCATTAACCCGTCATTTTCTGCTCATGACCGCCACGCCCCATAACGGCAAGGAAGAGGATTTTCAACTGTTCCTTTCGCTTCTCGACAGCGACCGCTTTTACGGGAAGTTCCGGGATGGGGCCCAAAAAGTAGATGTTTCTGACATCATGCGGCGCATGGTGAAAGAAGACCTGTTAAAGTTTGATGGGACCCGACTTTTCCCGGAACGAAAAGCGTACACGGCAAACTATGACCTTTCGGATGCAGAGACCGCCCTGTATGAGGATGTAACGGGCTATGTCCGCACCGAAATGAACCGGGCTGACCGGTTGCTAGATATCAAACGCAGAGGCACTGTTGGTTTTGCCTTAACCCTGTTACAACGCCGTTTGGCTTCTAGTCCGGAGGCGATCCATCAGTCCTTGAATCGCCGCCAGAAAAAATTGGAGCGCCGGTTGGAAGAGATGAAACAGCTTTCCCGTGGCAATCACGTTGCCGAAACAATGGTGGAATATGTTGTTAAGAAACGGATTGATGTACCGGATGACATTGATGAAGCCGAAGAGGAACTGACTGGTGAAGAGTATGAAACCTGGGTTGAGCAGGTTGTAGATCAGGCGACAGCTGCCGAGTCGGTGCCGGAACTGGAGGCGGAGATTGAAATCCTCAAGGATTTAAAACAGAAAGCTCATGCGCTGGTACAATCCAAAAGCGACCGTAAATGGGATGAATTGCGCTCGATCATGATGGACTGTCCGGAAATGAAAACGGTGTCAGGCAGCCAGCGGAAACTGATCATTTTCACAGAGCATAGAGATACTCTGAATTATTTGCAGGAACGTATTTCCGACGTGTTGGGAACTTCGGATGCCGTGGTGGTTATACATGGCGGAGTTCACCGCGATGAGCGGCGTAAGGTTCAGGAGGAGTTTCGGAACAACCCGGACGTGCTGGTTTTGGTTGCCACCGATGCTGCCGGTGAAGGGGTCAATCTGCAAAATGCCAATCTCATGGTGAACTATGACCTGCCGTGGAACCCAAACAGGATGGAGCAGCGTTTCGGTCGCATTCACCGCATCGGCCAGCGCGAAGTCTGCCATTTATGGAATCTGGTCGCAAACGGAACCCGTGAGGGAGCCGTCTTCCAGAAGCTGTTCGAAAAGCTGGAAGTCGAACGTGCCGCGCTTGGCGGCAGGGTTTTCGACATTTTAGGAGAGGCGTTTGAAAACCAGCCGCTTAAAAACCTGCTGATCGATGCCATTCGCAAAGGCGAGCTGCCTGAAGCCCGCGCAAGGATGGAAGAAATTATTGAGGGCGCATTGGACACCGAGCACCTTAAAGAAATACTAAAGCGCAACGCACTGGTTGAGCAGCGCCTCGCCGGCAAGGGCGGCGATCCGGTGATTCAACTTCAAACGGCCTTCGGGGGCGGCAAGACGCATACGATGCTGGCAGTTTATCATCTCACATCGCGCAAGGTTGGCACCGATAAACTGGATGGGATTCCTCCAGTGCTCGACGAGGCGGGCATTCACGAGCTTCCCAAGGCGCGCGTGGCCGTCATTGACGGGATTAAACTTTCTCCCAGTCAGCCACGTAAATACGGCAAGACGACTGTGAATACGCTCTGGGGCGAACTGGCCTGGCAGCTTCTCGGGCAGGAAGGCTACGACATGGTCGCGGCGTCGGATCGTGATGGCACTTCACCGGGCAAGGGTGTGCTGATTGACCTTCTGAAAAAAGCGGCCCCGTGTGTGATTTTGATTGATGAGATGGTGGCATTTATACGGCAGCTGGAAGCCGGGAAATATGTGGCCGGTTCGTTTGATAGCAATCTCAGTTTTATTCAGGCCCTGACTGAAGCGTTAAAGGCCGTTCCCAATGCCATGCTGTTGGCATCTCTTCCCGAATCCGAAGCGGAAGTCGGCGGAGCAAATGGGGCAAAAACACTGACGGCGCTGGAAAAGTATTTTGGGCGGGTTGAATCGGTTTGGAAACCAGTCACCGCCGAAGAGGCATTTGAAATTGTGCGCCGTCGTCTGTTCGACTCGATTGGCGATACCAGCGAGATGGATGCCGTTTGCAAGGCGTTTGCCGAACTTTACCGCACGAATGCCGACAAGTTTCCGGCGGAGACGCTGGAAGGCACCTATTATGACCGCTTGCGGCAGTCCTATCCGATTCATCCGGAAATTTTCGACCGGCTTTATGAGGATTGGTCCACGCTGGATAAATTCCAGCGGACACGCGGCGTTCTGCAATACATGGCCATTGTGATTCATCGCCTATGGAATGATAACAACCGTGATGCCCTGATTATGCCCGGCTCGATTCCGCTGGAGGATTCCACCGTTCGGAATAAGAGTATTCACTATCTGCCGCAAGGCTGGGAACCGGTGCTCGAACGCGAAGTGGACGGGCCCCGTTCCGTCACCGTCGATTTGGACGGCCACAATACGCTGTTCGGTAGCGTGCAGGCCGCCCGCCGCTCGGCGCGAACCATTTTCATGGGTAGCGCACCGGCATCGTCCGCTCAGAAAATTCGTGGCCTCAAGGTGGATCGCATTCTTCTTGGCTCGGTAGCCCGGCCAGAATATCGGCGTGTTTGAAGATGTGCTGAAGCGGTTGCGCGACAAGATGCACTACCTTTATTCCGACCAGGATCATTACTGGATGGATACCAAGCCGAATCTGCGGCGTGAAATGGAGGGGCGTAAACAGAACATCCCGGCGGAAGAGGTTCTTTCTTATACGAAGAGCGTCGTTACCAGATTGTTCGGACGTTCCGGAACCTTCGCCGGAGTGCATGTCTTTACCCCGTCGGCAGATATTCCGGATGATTTCGGCACAGGCCCGCGGCTGGTTCTTCTTTCGCCATCCTGCGGGTACAGTTCCGGCTCAGGCGACCTCGCTCGCAGTGCCGCCGAAGAAATTTTGCGCAACCGGGGCGATCAGCCGCGCCAGCGTCAGAACCGGGTGATTTTTCTGGCCGCAGACAGCGACGTGGTTTCCCGTCTGAAAGATCAGGTTCGCACCGCCTTGTCATGGAAGTCGATTGTGGAGGATATTGATAACAGCAAACTGAACCTCGATCTCTTCCAGTCCAAACTGGCCAAACGCAACAGCGACGGTGCCGAGCCGGTGGTTTTTCAGCTGGTCAAGGAAGCGTACAAGTGGCTGCTGTGTCCGTGCGAAGAGATGATGCCCGGCAATAAACCGAAGCTGAATTGGGAAACCGTTGCCATTTCACCATCGGCGCCCAACGTCATGCAGGAAATTGCCAATAAACTGAAAGAAGAGGAGTGGGTGATTTTTGAATGGGCTCCGGTTCATCTGCATCAGTTGCTCAACCGCTGGTATTTCAAGGATGGTGCGGTTGAAGTTCCTGTTCAGAAAGTATGGCAGGACTGTTGCAACTATCTCTATCTGCCGCGCCTGTTGAATGAGGACATTTTTGTCAACGCCGTCACACAGGCTGTAAATACTCAAGATTACTTTGGTTATGCGGCCGGCAGAGAGGGCGATAAATTCCTGGGCTTCGCCTTTGGAGATCATGCGCTGGTCTATCTGGATGGCAGCAGCCTGTTGTTGAATCATGAGTGCGCCGCGGAATGCAAAAAGAAACTGGAGTCAGAAAAGAGTTCCGTTCCGCAGCCACCGGCTTCCGGCCCGGGTGTTCCACAGTCAACCCCAACAACCCCGTCCGGGACCCCGTCGCCGACAGGAGGCACTGCTCCGATCAAAAAGACCTTTTATGGAAATGTTTCTCTTGATCCGGTCAAAGCCAAACTCGATTTTGCAACCATCATGGATGAGGTCGTTCAAACCTTCACCTCCAAACCAGATGTGGCGGTCGAGATTTCCGTTGAAATCCGCGCCACAGGCAACAAAGGGTTCGACGAGACTCTCCAGCGCGTCGTTAAGGAAAATTGCAACGTCTTGAAATTCAAGCCTGCTGAGTTTGATGAGTAATCCATACCGCGAAAATTAAGAGCAGTAGATATTACGAATTTTGATGTTCGTGATGCTGCAGAAAATACGCTGACCGATGTGGTTCTGGGGTGGGAGGCAAAAAAACGGGGAGGGTATCAGTCCTCGCATTTAAGCATCGACCTTGACGGAGCGGCACAATAGGCTTTCTTCACGATGTTGAGAAAACCACGAATGAACCGTGTCAATGACACTTTTTTTTCAAAAATTATCCGTCGCATGGCTCGGGGAATATGCCGGTACGGTTTACCAAGTGCAAAATCGTTTGATGTAGTTTGCGGAATTCAGACTGGCCGATCCCGTTGAGACGTTTGAACGATATATTTTTACTTTGTTTCCGGCTTATCCTTCTGTAGATTGCCCCTTTCAAGGATTAGAAAATTATCTATGGAAACAATCGCCATATTGGGAACTGGGTTGATGGGCTCATCGCTGGGACTTGCGTTACGAAAACGTAACGTGCCGGTATGTATTCATATGTATGCCCGCCGCGCAGAAACCCGCGATGCGGCACAGAAGCTCGGGATTGCCGATGCGGTCTTTGATGATCCGTCCGAAGCCGTCAAAGCGGCTGATTTGATTGTTTTTTGTGTTCCGGTTTTGACCATTCCGGAATTGGCGAAGGCCTGCCGCGCAGGGCTTAAACCTGGGGCGATTGTTACCGATGTCGGCAGTACGAAAGATTGTTTGAATAAACTGATGGCTGAGGTTCTGGCTGGAACCGGCGCAGAGTTTATCGGTTCACATCCAATTTGCGGTTCGGAACAGCAGGGGATTGAGGCCGGTGATGCGGATTTGTATGAAGGCGCGATGACGGTTGTGACACCGTCGATGCTGGCGGATGAAGCCTCGGTTGATATAGTTTCCAATCTTTGGAAAAATGCCGGCTCTGTTGTGACGGTTATGGATGCAAAGATGCACGATTGTATTCTGGCGGCAACTAGTCATCTGCCACATGTGGTTGCGGCGACACTGGCACTTTCGGCCGGCGATAACGGTTTGTTCTGCGGTAGTGGTTTCCGCGATACCACGCGCATTGCCGATGGCTCTCCTCAGGTTTGGAGTGACATTGTCCGCACGAATGCACCGGCATTGAAATCCGCACTGAAAACATTCTGCGAAAATCTGAATAACCTGGTGGCACTGGTTGAAGAGGACAACGGAGAGAAACTGGCCAACTGGTTTGCCGCTGCCCGTGATAAACGTAAGGAACTCCTTGGTTAGCCCGCAGAATGCCTAGCGCGGCAAAGCCGCACCCAAATCGGGAAATCCGCAGATGTCGCAGATGCGCGCAGATTTTCTTTTCCTTCATCTGCGTTAATCGGTGTTTATCTGCGGATAATTTGAAGTGGGTCTTTTGGTTAACTTCGGGCATCATCCGAAATATGAATTCAAAAACAGTTTATCCGGTTTCAAAGTTAGGCGGCGAATTACGAGTTCCCGGCGATAAGAGTGTTTCACAGCGGATTGCTATGCTGGCGGCCCTGGCGAAAGGCACGTCAGAGGTGCACGGTTTTCTGCGCGGCGAAGATGCCATGAGTACGCTTAGCGCCATGTGTTCATTAGGCGCTTCCGCAAAATTTGAAGGCGATGTCTTAAAAATTACGGGTACAGGCGGAAAGTTTATCGAGCCAGCCAATCCGCTGGATATGGGTAATTCCGGCACCGGTACCCGGTTGCTGACCGGACTGTTGGCCGGTCAAAAGATGACGGTGACGATGACGGGCGATGCGTCGCTTTCCCGTCGGCCGATGGGTCGTATTAAAACCCCGCTGGAATTGATGGGTGCAAAAATTGAGCTGACGGGCGAAAAGGGCACGCTGCCGATGACGCTCAGCGGCACACCGCTTCACGGTATCCGTTACGAATTGCCGATGGCTTCAGCACAGGTTAAGTCCTGCGTGTTGCTGGCTGGGCTTTTTGCTGACGGTAAAACCACGGTCATTGAACCGCGCCCGACGCGTGATCATACCGAAAAGCTTTTCCAAGCTTTGGGAATTCCACTGCATATCGACGGACTGGAAATAAGTCTGCATGGTCTCGGTCCGAAAGGTCCGCAACTTACCGCACGTAAGCTGATAGTGCCGGGAGATTTCTCCAGTGCGGCCTTTTGGATCGCGGCGGTCGCGGCTCGCCCCGGATCGGAACTTATCGTTCGTGGCGTTGGCTTGAATCCCCGGCGTACAGCCTTGTTGGATGTTTTAAGGCGGATGGGCGCGTTGATTGAAACGGAAATTACGGAAGAGTCGGGCGACCTGATCGGTACCGTTTTTGTACGTGGTGCAAAATTGCACGGAACAGAAATCGGCGGCGATGAGATTCCAAATCTGATCGACGAACTACCCATGCTGGCGGTGACCGGTGCGCTGGCTCAAGGTGCCACCGTAATTCGCGATGCAGCAGAACTGCGGGTGAAGGAATCGGATCGAATTGCCGTAACGGCAGCGTATTTGCGGGCTTTTGGTGTTGAAGTTGAAGAACATCCGGACGGCATGACGGTACGCGGTTCAGCTAAGTTGCATGCACCGGAAAAACCGCTGGATTCGCATGCTGATCATCGGATTACGATGTCGATGGCGATGTTGGCGACGTTTGCGGATGCCCCAGTTAAATTGGAACGGGTTGAATGTGTGGCCACTTCATATCCCGATTTTTGGAATCATTTAGAACAACTTGGTGGCAGAAGCGAGTAGTGCCTGCAGACCACACAGAAAGGCGCAGAAATGGGAAGTGCGGCTTTTTATGGAAATGATTTATTTGGAGATTTTAAAATGAGTAAGCAACGGATTATTGCGATTGACGGGCCGGCAGCTTCAGGGAAATCGACGGTGGCGCGAGAAGTGGCGAAACGGATGAGCTGTATCTATGTGGATTCGGGTGCGCTTTATCGCGGGGTGACTTGGAAAATGCTTCAAGAAGGCGTGAGTACAAAAAATTCCCTACTAGTCATTCAGGCGCTGTTGAAGTCGAAATGGAATTTTGAAGTGCGCGGCGGTGCGGTGATTTTCACGATTGATGGGGTGGAGCCCGGCGAAGCCCTGCGCGGCAAGGACGTGCGCGAAGCCGTTGCAGATATTGCGGCCATGCCTGCCGTGCGTACGTTTGTGGTGAGTCGTCTACGTAAGCTTAAAAAGCTGGGGTCTTTGGCCATGGAAGGGCGCGACATTAGTTCGGTGGTGTTCCCGAAAACACCGTACAAGTTTTATTTGGATGCCAACCCCGAGGAGCGGGCCAAGCGTCGTCACGCGGAACTGGTGGCCAAAGGCGAAACGGAGAAGGCGCAGGAGGTGCATGAATCGCTTCAGCGGCGCGATGAAAAAGATTCTTCGCGTAAAACCGCTCCGCTGAAAATTGCCGAGGGTGCCTATGTAATTGATACCTCCGGACACAGCATCGATGAGGTAGCACGGATTTTAATGAAACGCATCGCGGAGCTGGAACGTCCGCGCAGCGACAAGATGATCAACCCAATCTGGTACCGGATGACCTGCAAGGTGTTCGGAATCTGTCTGACCTATTTTAATCAATATAAAGTCTACGGCGTGAAGAATGTTCCAAAAACTGGCGGCATTATTATTGCATCCAATCATGC
>JBBQSL010000136.1:0-9201 GCA_038213895.1 Kiritimatiellales bacterium
TATGCGGTTCCGAAAGGAATGTTGGACATCCGGTCATCCGCATTTCCATCGAAGTCGGCATCGGTGGTACTCTTTGCTGGCGTATCGCCTGCGTTAATGTAGGAGGCGGAATAATCCGCTCCAAAATCAACAGCTACTATACTGCCGAATGCGATGCTGTATCCTACTAGTATGGTGCTCACCACGAGCTTCAACATTAATCTTCTTTTCATATTAATCCTCCTTCTTTCTGTTTTCTATGCCGCCCAGACCATCCAAGCGACTCCCTGTAAAAATGTCAGCCTTTAAAATCCTCAAGATCGACCACCGTTCCCGTAAGACGTGCTTTTTCAGCAGCAAAACCCATGGCATGGCTCATCACGGAGGCATGAATAGAAGAACGCATTTGCTCGGGGTCGGAGCACTTCATCTCCTCATGCAACGCCTGCATCAACCCAGCATCTCCGCCGCCATGCCCGACGTAGCCCTGATTATCAAATTTGATTTGATGCCGAATCTGTTTTTCACTGGCATGATCCACCACCACAATGTCATCGTCGCAAATTTCCTTATAGACAACCCCGCCAAACAGCCGGGCTTTGGTGCCAAAAATTTCAATACTGCGACCCTCATCAAATGCGGTCATCGTGAATGTTGCCGTCACATTGCCATCAAACTTCATGGCCACAACCTGATGATCCACTGCGGTGTTGTCGCAGGAATAGACACAACGGCCCCATGGACTGTGCTTCAGCCACGCATTGATCTCATCGGCCGAAGCTGTGGCTCCGCCATCCATAGCTAGATGAAGCAGTTCACGGTTTCGATCTGTGTAGTGCAACGCGTTGTACATGCAGTCCAAACCAAGCGGGCAACCGTCCGTACAGCGCAACGGAGAGCCATCCGGTTTATTGCTTTCCGTGAAATGGTTTAACCCGCCATAACTCGAAACCGACTTGCAAGACCGACCGATCAGCCAGTACAGAAGGTCGAGGTCATGGCAGCTTTTTGCGATGATCATAGGAGAGCACTTTTCGGTCACCGCCCAATGCCCCCGAACATAGGAGTGAGCCTGATGCCACGCCCCGACACCCTCACGGGCACTAACTGAAACGATCTCGCCAAGCGCACCCGATTCGATGATCTCCTTGACCTTTTTGTAGAACGGCGTGTAGCGCAGCACATGGCAAACTAGCACCCTCCTCCCCAAACGCTTCGCGGTATCCGCCAGCGACTGTACCTCGACCATGGTGGAAGCAATCGGCTTTTCCAGCAGAATATCATAGCCCGCGCCCATCGCCCGGAAGCAATGTTCATAATGATAGTTATCTTGAGTCCCGATAATCATGATATCGGCCAGTTTAGGCTGAGACAGAATTTCCTCATCGTCATGATAAAGAAGCAGATCAAGGTTTCCTGAAAGATTTCGTACAGCCTCGCGCCGAGCATGAACCGGATCCGCCACAGCAACATTCTCATATTTATCAGGCATCTTCGATGCAATCGACATATACGCGCTCGTACGTCCACCACACCCGATCGCTGCTAATCTTAGTTTCTTCAACAATACTCCCCTTGTCACCACAAGCTCTTTCTGAGGGTTACATCATACCATCATTCACCAAGGCCGCTAGGGTTCGTGGGTTTCCTTAATGATTTAAAACTGAACACTTTCGATTATGCGCCCAAATCTTTTGGATTCTACGCCTCTTTTTATTAAAGGTCGGCCCCGCATTTTTTCTTCAGCTTTTTCAAGGCAGTATAGGACATTAGACGACCTATGACTATTGTTTGCCCAGCGCAAGCCGCTCTACATCCAACGTGGATAATTTAATGTGCCTACTCCGATGCCTATCCGCTTTTGCCTGTCGATTTTGTTTTCATGAATATCGAACATGGCGCATTCAAAACGACCCCCTAAACCCCTTATACCCCCAAAGACTGGTGAATTTAAGAGGCCTGGGGAGGTTTAGGTGGTTTAAGGGCTCTATGTTTCAGTTAAAAGATACACCCTATGAGAGAGTCTTCCGCCCTTCCCGCTCCGGCTCGGTGTCCACATCCGATTGACCCATCCTGTGCGGAACTATGCGGCGACAATTACACTTACCTATCATTGGCTGTCGATCTGCCCCCTTCCCAAAAACACGATCTACCCCACCCCCAAAACCGACAAAACCCCCGAAAGTCCCCCTGAGCATCCAGTTTTGGTGGTTTTGGGGGTTTTGTCTATGGAGAGATATTGGATTTCAGTACAGACCAGTAGCATGATTTCGGGGAGGCTGTTGTCGGCTCCCTAATTTTTAGAGCTCAAAAAATACGATCTACCCGACCCCGAAAACCCCGAGAACCCCGAAAAGTCCCCCCAGACCATCCATTTTGGGTAGTTCTCGGGGTTCTCGGGGTTTTCAGGGTGGGGGTCTTTTAGTTTTCGTTACAAGCCAGTATCATGACCTCCGAGGGGCGGCCTGTTTTTGGCTTCTCTGTTTTCAAGATGAACTCGTTCGGATTTTTATCAGCAATATGCATGAGCTCGGCCTTGCTGAACCCGTGATTATTGTTCAGTAAGCAAATCGTGATGGGCCCACTCACGAGCAATCTGCGGAGCCGGTCTTTCCGCGCCTCTAAGACGGCCTGCGGCTTGATTCTCACACTAACTGCCCCAGAATCTCCTGCATAGCTTCGATCACCGACACGTTCTCCTTTCCGGTAATTTCGGCGGACAGCACTGTAAGCTTCTTCACCTTTTCGAGTGCCCATGGAGAGAGGTGGTCTTTCGTCATCTCAGCAAAGGGTAGTGTCTCAGGTGCTCCTTTGGTATTCCCAAGCAATCTCCCTGCTAACGAGGCCACCATCTCATCAGAGAACTGAGTGTAGTGATCCATCATTTCTTGAGAGCTATGTCCAGTGACCTGACAAATTAGCGGATCTGGAATGCCGGCCATTCGGGCAACGGTCACAAAGGTATGCCTCAAGCTATGAGCTCCAACATCCGCAATTGCCCGATGTGTCTCCAAGTCCGTCACCTTTTTTGTCTCAATCCCTGCCTTTACAATCAGCGATTTTATTTTTTTCGAAGCCGAAGGAGTATACTCCTCGTATCGCTCGACGACCTTGGGTAGCACATAGCGATCAGATCGATCCTTTCCTATCAATTCCTGTTCAAGCTGCGGCAGCAACGGAACACACACCGGTTTGCCTGTACGTTTTGCTGTTTTTTGAGGAAGCAGTTTGATCAGATGCCTGTCAAAATCAATTGCACTCCATTCCAACTTGACCGCATCAACCAGCCGCTGTCCGGTACAAACTAAAATAATTATTAATGTCCGATAATCCCCAGTTGCGACATCCAACATTCTCTCAACCTCCTCCACGGACAACGGTCGTTTCTTTCGTTTATACGATTCACTCTTAACGCTTCTCCGATTCACCCCCTTTCGACTTTTACGATCCCAAGCAAAGGGGTTACTTGTTGCCTGCGCTTTGTCATAAAGAACAGCCCAAACCATTGTGAGCGTATTTAGATGATGATTGTAAGATGCGGGGCTAAGGTTCCGCTCATCTAAATGTTCGGCATACGCTTCTGCCTCCCTCACACCGACGTCCTTCATAAACACAACTTCAGGAAAGACACCCGTCAACCACTCGTAAAATAAGCGGAAATCACTTGTGTAGCCCCCCATAGTCCGAGGTCCTGGGCGAGTTCTGTTTTGAGCTTTCAAATAAGCTTCCCATGTCTCATTAACCTTTAGCGGCGGATTTTTCCGTTGCCAATCCTTCTGTTGCTCATTAATAGACCTCTTCAAACGAAGCTCTGTTTGCTCAAGAACCTCTGTTTCACTGGCCAGCTCTAGCGGCTTCATAACCTCTAATTGTTTTTTTCGGGCAACCTCTATGCTGGACGTTTTCAACGATGTCTCAATCACCTTCCCACCAACGCTGTATCTCAGGTATATGATACCCTTTCCGACGCCAGCAGGATCGTTCACTTTATACTTCCCTCCCTTCCATCGACGATAAAGTGACCCAGTTCTATTTCGCCCTTTTCCTTCTTTCATAATTTCACCTCACCTTATAAGGAACCTCAGACTGCCGAATTCTGTTGTCCCGCAACTTCTTTGATGCGAAATTCCCATTCAAGCTGAGGACCATGCAATAAAATCATACTCGATCGGTTTGTGGAACCAAAAAAGGGGACAATTAGGGGACAAATGGTAAAAATGAACTTTATCATAAACAACCTATCATCTTTATATAAAAGGATTTAGAATGCATTCCAAAAGCAAAAGTACACCCATGATGGAACAGTATCGGCGCATCCGCCGCGAACTACCGGAAAATACCATTCTTTTTTTCCGCCTCGGCGATTTCTACGAAATGTTCATGGAAGATGCCAACGAGGCCTCGCGCATCCTCGATATTACTTTGACAAAACGTCATGACATTCCCATGTGCGGAATCCCCTACCATTCCGCCGAGGGGTATCTGGCTCAGCTGATCGCAGCAGGAAAAAAGGTTGCCATTTGTGAACAGGTCGAAGACCCCGCGGCCGCCAAAGGAATTATGAAACGCGAAATCACCCGCGTAGTAACGCCCGGTACGGTGCTTGATGAAACAACACTCGATCGCACAAAAAATAATTATCTCGCGGGGCTCGTCAGCGAAGGTGGGCGTTTCGGCCTCGCCATGCTCGACCTTTCAACCGGCGCATTCTGGATTGAAGAATCGGCTAGCGCAGATTCGCTTGCTGGCAACTTCGCACGTTACGCACCGCAGGAGTGCATCGTCACCGAAATCTCCGCAAATGATGCGAAGATTCACGCCATCATCGGACGAACCCATAAGACCCTTTGCGAAGACTGGATGTTTGAAGCCGCCAGCGCTGAAGACGTGTTACTACGCCACTTCAAAGTACATTCACTGAAGGGTTTCGGTTGCGAAAACTGTCCGCTCGGACTGCGCGCGGCAGGCGCCATACTCTATTACGTAAACACCGGATTGCGCCGCAATCTCGCGCACGTGCGGCGCATCCAGGTGAAAAACCCAGAGGATTACCTCCTGCTTGACGAAACAACGGTGATGAACCTTGAACTAATCGCGCCGCTCAATCCGGCGCGGCAGGGTCCAAAATCGACGTTGCTTTCCGTGCTGGATACGACCTGCACGGCGATGGGCGCACGAATGCTGCGCGACTGGATTGTCCGCCCGTTGCGCGATCTTGACGCGATCAATGCGCGACTCGACGCGGTACAGGCGTTTACGGACAACCGCACCCTGTTGGCGCAGACGCGCGTGCTACTCGGCGAGATGCGCGATCTGGAACGGATTATGTCGCGGCTCGGCTCGGGCGGCGGCAACGCGCGCGACCTGCGCGCCGTCGGTGAGTCGCTCGATCAGCTTCCAAAGCTGAAAGAGTTGCTTGTAGGACCGGCTTCCTGTATTCAGGAGCCGGTGGAAATGCAAAACGAAGACACACGCTCCCGAATACGGGAAACGTGTCCTACAATAAAACACCCTTTCCAAACATTGGAAAAATCGCTCACCGAACTTCCAACCATTGGAAAAATGATCGACGAGGCAATCGACGACGAGCCCTCCGTCTCTACGAAAGAAGGAGGCATGCTCCGCCGTGGATTTTCAGCGGAACTGGACGAACTGCGTGATGCGTCCGGCAGAGGCAAACAATGGCTGGCGGAATTTCAAGCGACCGAGCAGGAACGCACCGGCATTAAATCGCTGAAAGTCCGCTACAACCAGGTTTTTGGTTATTTTATTGAAATCACCAACAGCAATCTAGCCCTGGCTCCCGCGCATTACACCCGCAAACAGACCATGACCAACGCCGAGCGTTTTATTACGCCGGAGCTGAAGGAATACGAAAATAAAATCCTCGGGGCTCAAGAGCGGGCTGTTGCGCTGGAATTTGAACTTTTTACACAAATCCGCGCTGAGGTGGTGAAATATATCGACGAAATTCAACGTAACGCTCGCGCCGTTGCCGAAGCCGATGTGCTGGCCTCTTTCGCAGAAAACGCCCTAACCCGTCGTTATGTGCGCCCCGTGATGAGCAATGGCGATGAACTAATTCTCTGCGACGGACGTCATGCGGTGGTTGAACAAATGCCCGATGCCGAGCGGTTCGTGCCGAACGATACGACGCTCAACTGCACGGACCATCAGCTGATCGTGATTACCGGTCCGAATATGGCGGGGAAATCAACCTATATCCGGCAGGTCGCGCTGATCACGATTATGGCTCATATCGGATCGTTCGTCCCAGCCTCGGAAGCAAAAATTGGGTTGGTTGATCGCGTTTTCACGCGCGTCGGTGCCAGCGATGATCTGGCCCGCGGACGTAGCACCTTCATGGTGGAAATGCAGGAAACCGCCAACATTCTGAATAATGCCACCCCAAAGAGCCTGATCGTACTCGACGAAATCGGGCGCGGCACCAGCACGTTTGACGGAATCAGTATTGCGTGGTCGGTAGCGGAATTTCTCTGCACCAATCCGGCGGTACGCGCCAAGACCCTGTTTGCAACGCATTATCATGAACTGACCGACTTAAGCCTGACCATGCCGGGTGTGCAAAACGCCAATGTGCTGGTGAAAGAGCGAGGCGACCAAATCACCTTCCTGCGCAAGATCGTTCCCGGTGCGGCAGACAAGAGCTACGGCATCCATGTCGCGCGATTGGCAGGATTACCCGCCTCTGTACTTGAACGGGCTAACGAAATTTTGCACAACCTTGAAGAAGGCGAATTTGAAGCCGAGGGGGCTCCCAAGCTGGCGCAACACCGCACTCGACGAAAAAAAGCAGAAGATTCGCAAATGAACCTTTTTTAGCGCATCTCCGATGCGCGAAGTGATGGAGTAATGGATGGATGGATTATTGAAAAACCTGCCACGCGAATCCTCCGGCACCATTAATCCAACAACCCACCATGCCATCAATCCAGTTCTTTAGGATTCCTGCTTGTAAAAAAAGCTTGCTCCACTAAACTGGCAAACATTGTTTTAAATAAGGAGTTTTTACTTTATGAGTAATAAAAAAACAGTTGGCCTTATCTTGGTTCTTCTCGGGTTCATCCTTCTCACCCTCACCGGCATACGCACCATTAGCAGTCCCGACATCTTTACCCACATCGCCCTCGGACAGGCAGGTCAGATCAAAGCCGATACGCTCGCCTACACAATGACCGGTCAAAAGTGGATCAATATGACTCCGCTTTACAACAGTCTGGTTTATTTTCTCTGGTCGCTAGGTGGTGCCGGACTGGTTACGCTGGTACATGTTGCTGCCGTACTGACGGCCTTTATCCTGATGCTCCGGTTCAGCAAAGAATGGGGCGGCCCACTCAGCCAAGGCTTAGCCTTACTACTCTGTGCACGACTGATGCTCCCAGTATTCAACCCCGGCCCATCTGCTTTCTTCATGCTTTTTACCGCACTATTTATGACTCTTCTTTTCCGGGTAAAGAATTTCAACTTACTGGCCATGCTCCTACTGATTCTGCAGGTGCTCTGGACTAATATGCATCCCTCGTTCATCTTCGGCCCCGTTCTGATCCTTTTCTTTGCCGTTGAGAATTGGCAGGGAACCAAACAAACTTCACGTACCACGATGATGACACCACTAACCTCCAAACTTTTCACCCTATCTGTCGTCGCACTGGCCGTCACACTGATTAACCCCAATCTGATTAATCTGCACCGTCACATTTTCGCCAACTGGATTCTACTGACCGGCACAGAGAATCTCGAATGGATATCCCTCTTTAGCAATTTCTTCTCTCAAAACCTTGTTAGCAACCTGACCGTCTTTGTCTTAATCCTCGGCGCGGGCGGCTTAATTACACTGCAAAAAAGATTGCCCTCCATGGTTACCATGCTGGCACTAGTCGGTGCATTTCTAACCGTACGCTCCATCGGCTCGCTAGATCTGTTCGCTTTCCTCGCCTTTCCCTTCATTGTATTAAGTCTCAGCGCCGTTAGCACCTATCTCGTACGCACATTGACTACGACTTTTAAAACCAGCGAGCCCCTGCTGAACAACCTACTTTCAATCGTAGTACTGGTGCTGATTATTATTTCGACAGCCTCCTTAGTCACCAATCGCGCCTACGCCCGCATCGGCAGTGCTTCACGATTCGGCCTTGGAGTCGAGGAAGGAGCCTTCCCAGTCGCTGCCGCTGGTAAAGATGGCATTCTGTCGCGTAACGATTTCCCAAAATCCATTTTAAACATCCCCCATGACGGTGGTTATATTGCATTACAAAATCCGACACGAAAAATTTTCTGCGACACCCGCACCTCTTTCTACGGATCCGAATTCTACAAACTACTCAACAGCGCATTACTAGGGCAACCTGGCGCGTGGAAAACCGTTCTATCCGACTGGAACCCGCACGCCGTCGTCCTTAACGGCTGCTGGCCAGATGCCGGAGCACTTGCCAACCGTCTTATTGCTGAAGGTAGCCAGACCGGCGAGCAAAAATGGAAACTGGTCTATTTTGACGGCTCAACCATTATTCTTGTGCGCAACCTCCCAGAATACGCTTCACTTATTAACGATCCAGCGATTCAGAAATACGGCATAAAAGTGCTCGATACGGCACGACGCGACTATCTCGAACAGAGCAAAGGATTTGTCAAAGCCGGCAATTCATCCCGGCTAATCGGGGCTGGCGGAATCTATCTGGCTCTCAACCGTCAGCAGGAAGCAGAAACTGTTTATACCGCACTGACTAAAAATAGTCCTTTTATGGCTGGTGCTTGGATGGGTCTCGGACAAAGCCTCATCCTGAAAAAACAAATTTCACAAGGTATCGAGTATCTGGAAAAAGCGGCTCGCATTACACCGCGCAACGGACGGGTCTGGATGGGTCTTTTTCAGGCCTATCGCTTGAAAGACGATGAAGGGAAAGCCCGTGACGCCGCCGATCAGCTCAACAAATTCTTCCGAACAGAGAAAGCGACCGTTGAACAGCAGGCCCTCAAAGAACAAAAGAAGGCTGTTGAAAAACCCGCCCAGAAGCCCGATCTAAATGTACAGATGCCGTCCGAGTTGAAATAACCCGCGCCATCGGAATAATACCAATTGCGGGTGAAGATCGGTATTTATTCATTTGGGATCGGATGGGATCACGGGGATTTCGCCCCGTGACCCTTCCACACCACCGGACATGCGGTTTTCCGCATCCGGCGGTTGAACCCGGCAGAGGT
>JBBQSL010000137.1:0-8972 GCA_038213895.1 Kiritimatiellales bacterium
CTCAAGGCCGAAATCAACGCCGAAGCCTGGGAAACGCTCCACAGCGACACCTCCCGCCCGTTTGAAAAACCCAAAGGCGGTCGCATCGCCGTAAAAGTCATCAACCACCTCGGCGACGAGGTGATGAAAGTGTTTCGGGTCTAAATCAACTCTCGACCACACAAGAAATCCTCTATATAAACCTGACAGAATGAAAACCGAATTCATACAACCTCGTTTCGATGGTGCCCGTTTTTCCGAGCATACATTGCCTCTTGAAGTGGCCAAGGATCTCGCCGCCTACGAAACCTTGGTGGTTGAGCTCGCAAAGCACCTGTATTTGCAAGACCACTCCGGACGCCAGCGTGTTCCGAAAGGATTTGATGCGGATTTCCATTTGCATCTGGAAAAAGTGGATGACGGGAGCGCCAGGCCGATGTTGTCGGTGGTCGCCGCCGGGGTTCTGGCTCTTAGCACCGGTGGAAATACATATTTTGAAAAAGCACGGGACTTGATTACGGAATGTGTTCGAGCCCCAGAAGGCCAGCTCCCGCAAGCGTTCCCCCGTAATCTGCTTTCCCATTTCAACCAGGTCGGGCGTTCGTTGCATGAGGACGAGTGCATGGAGTTGCCCGGAGCCGACGGCTCGGTCGCTGCATTGACCCCTGACCGACGAAAACATTTGGTGTTGGCGGCTGAAAGTGTCTACGAACGAGAGATAGAGCTGAACGGAACGATCGGCGAAGCAGACTGGGAAAAATCATCCTTCAGACTGCGCATGGCAGATGGAAGCCAAGCCATTGTTCCGATGCCGGAGTCCTTTCATCCGCAAGCGCGTGAATATGGAGGAAGATCACGGTTTCAGGTGACGGTCAAGGGCGTAGGTACATTCGATTCGTGGGACAAGCTTCAAAAGGTAGTGTCCGTTGAATCTTTTGCTATCCAACCGAACTATCAATTGTCCGTAGCATTTGATGCCCTGTCGGAGTTGCAGGACGGTTGGCTGGACGGGGAAGGACGTGCTCCGAACAAGGAACAGCTTTCGACGGTTGCTGAAGAGATTATTGCAGGCTATCCCGAACACCTTCCGTTGCCTGCGGTCGTTCCAACACCAGAGGGCGGTCTCTTGTTGGAATGGGAACTTTCTGGTAGTCCATCTATTGATTTGTCCCTTGACTCATTTACGGCTGAGTTCCATGCCTTCGACCCAGGTGAAACGGAAATTGAACGTGAATTCGTTTTATCCAGTGCCGGACAATGGAGCGAGCTGTTCGCTTTTCTTAAAGAATCGCTCGGGGAGACAGCGGCATGACGGACAAAACCGTGCTTCTCCGGCAAGTTCACCCGGCCTTTGTTCCGGCTGGTCAAATGACGAGTCAGGCGTTTATGCCGTTTCCTAAAGATGACGAAAAGTTGTCGGTTTACGACGGAGACCAGATTGGTGCAGCAGAATCTTATCGGCATTACACTGAAACGTTGAATAACGAGTCCGATGGGGTGTGGGGCGTTACTTGTGCCGAAGTCTCTGGGATTGAGTTGACGAGTCAGGCAGATCCTCTTCCAGAATCTCCCGCCCATGCGCTGATTGATTTTTCTGGAAAACCCTCAGGGGTCTGTAGGAAATTAGCGAAAAAGTTGAAAGCGTTTGCTGTTGCTCGTGGGTGTCTCCACTCCCGTTGATCTGATGAACTTCCTCATAGCAGACACGTTCACTGATAGCCTCGCCAAGCTGACTGGCGAGGAGCAGAAAGCTGTAAAGACTACAGCCTTCGATCTCCAGATGAACCAAGCCAATGCGGGCATGAGTTTCCATAGGCTGGATAAGGCCAAGGACAAAAACTTTTGGTCGGTGCGGGTGAGCAGTGACATCCGTCTGATTGTTCACAAGACAGAATCGAGCCTGCTTCTCTGCTATGTGGATCATCACGATAAGGCCTATGCGTGGGCCGAACGGCGCAAGCTGGAGACCCATCCGAAAACCGGGGCGGCGCAGCTTGTTGAAGTGCGCGAGATGGTGCAGGAAATTATGGTTCCCATCTATGTGACTCAGGAGCAGCCCGCACCGCCGAAGCCGCTCATTTTTGCGGGCATTTTAGATGATGAGTTGCTGGCATATGGCGTTCCGCCGGAGTGGCTGAAAGATGTGAAGGCCGCGAATGAAGATACTCTTCTGATTCTGGCCGACCGGTTGCCCAATGAGGCAGCCGAGGCTTTGCTGGAGCTGGCAACGGGTGGTAACCCGCAGGTGGCTCCGGTCGCAGAGCCTGAGACCGATCCGTTCGAACATCCGGACGCACAGCGTCGTTTCCGCGTGATGACTAATGTCGAAGAGTTGGAACGGGCACTGGAGTTTCCTTGGGAAAAATGGATGATCTTTTTGCATCCAGTCCAGCGAGTCCTTGTGGAGCGGACGTTCAGCGGTCCGGCACGGGTCGCCGGTTCAGCCGGTACCGGCAAAACGATTGTGGCGCTGCACCGCGCCGTCTTTCTGGCCCGGCGCAATCCCAATGCGCGGGTTTTATTGACGACTTTCTCCGATACTCTGGCCAACGCATTACGGTTTCGTTTACGTCGGTTAATCCAGAATCAGCCGTCACTGGCAGAGCGGCTGGAAGTGCATTCGCTGGCAGAAATTGGTCGGCGTCTTGGCGAAGCCTGTCTGGGTCGCATCAAAACAGCAGAGCCTTCCGCAATCCGGGCTTTGTTGAAGCAGTATTCTCAGGGAGTTACCGAGTCCAGATTCAGTCCAGCCTTTTTATGGGATGAATGGCTAAATATGGTGGATGCCTGGCAGCTCCAGAGCTGGGACGAGTACCGCGATGTCAAACGGCTGGGTCGTAAAACCCGGTTGGCAGAAAAACAGCGTAAGATTCTTTGGGCGATTTTTGAGCAGGTGAAACGACAACTCGAAGCGCAGTGGTTGCTCACCCCGGCAACCGTTTTTTTCAAAACCGCCGAACAGTTGTGCGACCGGAAGAACCCTCCGTTTGACTATACGGTGATCGATGAGGCGCAAGATGTCGGGGTGCCGGAATTGCGGTTTCTCGCCGCGTTGGGCGGAGACCGGCCCGACAGCTTGTTCTTTGCCGGAGACCTTGGTCAGCGTATTTTCCAGCAGCCGTTTTCATGGAAAGCGCTGGGCGTGGATGTGCGCGGACGGTCACATACGTTGCGAATCAATTACCGCACGTCGCACCAGATTCGCCGACAAACCGACCGGCTTCTCCCTTTTGAATTGTCAGATGTGGACGGGAACGCAGAAGACCGGCGAGGCACTGTTTCTGTTTTTAACGGCCCGGAACCGGAAATCCGCATCTTTGATTCCGAACAGGAAGAAATAGCCGCCGTTGCCAAAGTGATCCCGCTACAGGAACGCATTGAATCCATCGCCGATGCCGCCGACCTGGAAGACGCATATAACACCGAACGTCATCTGCTCTACGTCGTCTGCACCCGAGCCCGCGATCGGCTTTATATCTCCGGTATTGACCCGGCATCCGAGTTTCTTGATGATTTGTACTTAAATTAAGAGGTGTTATGAGAAAAATGATATGGGGTTTGTTGGTGTTGGCGGCCGGTGGATATTGCAACGACTGGCCGGTTTGGCGGGGTTCGGACCAAAATGGGATTTCAAAGGAAACCGGCTGGAATCCGCAGGGTGCCAAAAAACTTTGGACGAAGGAGTTGGGTGCAGGCTATTCAGCCGTCAGCGTTAAGGATGGCAAACTTTATACGATGGGGCGCGAATCAGACGCGGATAAGGACGGCAAGGATACGGTCTATTGTCTCGATGCCAAAACGGGTAAGGAAATCTGGAGCTATTCGTATCCATGTCCTGCTGGATCGTTTAAGGGTCCGCGCGCTACGCCGGTGTGCGACGGAGCGTTTGTCTACACGCTGAGCCGAGAAGGGCTGTTAATTTGCTTTGATGCCGCTTCCGGTAAGGTGAAATGGGAAACTGATGTGCTGGGCCAATCCAGCACTCAAAATGCTAAGTGGGGTCTGTCGTCCTCTCCCTGTGTCGAAGGGGATTTGATTTTGCTGAACGTCGGTTCGTCTGGGGTGGCGGTTGACAAGAATAGCGGAAAGATTCAATGGAAGAGCGCGGGAAAACCCAGCTATGCTACGCCCGTTGTTTTTGATTACAACGGCAGTCGTTTAGCCGCGATTTTTTCGGCGCCCGGCCTGCAGGTGGTTGAGGTTAAAACT
This sequence comes from Kiritimatiellales bacterium, assembly GCA_038213895.1. GTDB lineage: Bacteria > Verrucomicrobiota > Kiritimatiellia > Kiritimatiellales > Tichowtungiaceae > Tichowtungia. The sequence goes on from JBBQSL010000137.1 coordinate 4,189, forward strand.
GGGAAAAAGATTAACGCCTTCGCTTGGGAAACCAAGTACGACATCAACGGGGCTGATCCATTGATTATCGGTGAAAAGATATTCATTTCCTCCGGCTACGATCGCGGTTGCGCACTACTTGATTTTTCTTCCGGCGAACTGAAAAAAATGTGGGAGAACAATCTGCTGAAGGCGCAGTTCAGTAGCGGGGTGCATATCGACGGCTCTATCTATGGTGTGGACGGACAGGGGAAAGCTAAAGGATTTCTGCGCTGTCTTTCCGTCGCCGACGGGTCTGAACAGTGGAATAATCCGCTCGAATTTGGTTCGTTAATGGCTGCCGACGGCAAGTTGATTGTGCTGAGCGAAACCGGAATACTTCATTTTGTCGAAGCCACAGCAAAAAAATATAACGAACTGTCGAAGATGGATACTGGTCTTGGTTCATTGTGCTGGACAGCTCCAGTACTCGCTAATGGAATTATTTATTGCCGCAATGATAAGGGCACGCTGGTGGCGATTGATGTCAGTAACTAAATCCATCCTGATCTGCCGGTGTGCGGAGCGTCATCTGTTGAACCAGGCGGCGCTCGCAGAGCTTTTGCAGCAGGATGTTGATGCCGTTTTGGTTTCTGATCTCTGTCAGGCCGCCGCCGAAAAAAATCCAATCCTTGGAAAAATCGCCGGTGCAGAGGCCCCGGTGATTTACGCCTGTCATCCCCGCGCGGTTCGCGCGCTTTTTGATTTCGCGGGATTTCCTCTCCCTGAGCATGCAGAAATTATCAGCCTCCGTAACCCAATACTCCCGCACGCCCATACGCCATTACTCCCAGACTCTTCCTCCTCCCCCGCTTGGTATCCCGTGATCGATTACGCTCGTTGTACCCATTGCGGGCAGTGTTACGAGTTCTGCCTGTTCGGGGTTTATGAAAAAAAGTCGGAGGGAAAGGTTCGCGTGGTGAATCCGCACAGTTGCAAAAATAACTGTCCAGCCTGTGCGCGGATCTGTCCGTCCGCCGCGATTATTTTTCCGAAGGTTGGAGAATCGCCGATTAACGGGGCAGAAATTTCCGATGAAGAGGAACTCAAGGCGAATATCAGAGTCAACGTCGATGAAATTCTTGGTAGCGATGTTTACGCCGCGCTTAATGCTCGTAAACAAAAACGTCGCACGTTACTGAACCAGAAGAAGATCGCGCAGGCTTTGGCGGAACGCAAACACTGTGCGGAGGGTAAGGTATGAGCATCACGTTAATGAAACGGATGCTGACCGAGCCGGATAAGCGGCTGCTCTGGAAGTTTGCTTATAACTTCGGTTATAAGGGTATGCGCTCCATCGAAAAGTTTCAGAAACGGCTTAAGCGCGGTGAATATTTTCCGGCCTTTTTGTTTTTATCGGTCACCAACGCCTGCAACTTGGCTTGTCAGGGTTGCTGGGTATCGCAGTCGAACCCGCCGAAGCAGATTGCTCCGGACACACTGGATAATGTCATCACGGAGTGCAAGGCGCAGGGCTCCTGTTTTTTTGGAATCCTCGGCGGCGAGCCGCTCCTTTACGATGGACTCTTCGAAGTGTTTGAGAAGCATCCCGACTGCTATTTTTTGCTCTTCACCAATGGCACAATGATCACGGATGCCGTTGCCAAAGAGCTGCGGCGCATCGGCAACATCAGTCCACTCATTAGCATTGAAGGGCTCGAAGACGTGAGCGATGTGCGGCGTGGCGGGAAGAGCGTCTATGAACAGTCCATGCAGGGACTCGCCAATTGCCACGCCAACCGGCTCGTCACTGGCGTTTGCACCAGCGTTTGCAAATCCAACATCGCGGATCTCGCCAGTGAAAAATTTGTAAACGAAATCGCCGCGCTCGGCGCGCATTATCTCTGGTATTACATCTATCGTCCCGTCGGCCCGAATCCAGCGCCGGAACTCGCTCTCGATGCGGATCAGATAACGGCCTTGCGACGTTTCATTGTCGATATCCGTCTCACGGCACCACTCGTCGTGGTGGATGCCTATTGGGATGACAAAGGCCGTGCGCTTTGTCCGGCGGCGGTCGGCATTGCTAATCACGTCAGCCCCGACGGCTATATCGAACCCTGTCCGCCGCTCCAGTTCGCCAAGGACAACATTGGCGACGGCACTGGGCTTTATGACCTTTTTAACCACTCCGCATTTCTCGCCTCTTTTCGTACGATGTGCTGCAAAACTACGCAGGGCTGCATTATTATGGATCGCCCTGAACGGCTGGCCACCTTTATCAAGGAAGAAGGTGCGATTGATAGTTCCGGGCGCGGAACGTTACTTGCCGAGCTCGACCGGATGTGCCCCTGTGCTGGCCACTATCAGCCCGGACGGGAGATCCCGGAGCGTAGCTGGGCGTATCGCTTTGCAAAGAAAAACTGGTTTTTTGGTTTTGGAGCGTATGGCTGATGCAACAGACCAAAATAAAATATGGAGTTCCGGCGGAGCGGGTCGAACGGGAGCAGATAATCCGTGCGGTGTCTGACTATGCCGCAGTTCATCAACTGGTGCCGCCGCTTTCGATGGAAGAATTGCGCGACCATGCTGAAAAAATCGCCACAGATACGAGCTTGATTGATTATGTCATGGTGTTGCTCAACAATGAGGTTTGGCGCGATACCGTGGCCTCCATTCCTTACGAACGCCGTTTGCTTCTTCTTCCACAATGTTTGCGCGACATCAAGGAATGCCCGGCAAAAATTGACGAATTCGGTTTGCTCTGCGAAGAGTGCGGACGGTGTAGTATCGGCGAGCTTCAGTCTCTCGCTGAAGAGTTGGGCTATGTCGTACTGGTGGCGGAAGGCTCAACCGTCGTATCTAAACTGCTGGAAGGCGGCAAGGTCGATGCTGTGGTTGGCGTCAGCTGCCTTTCCGCGCTCGAAAAATCTTTTCCGCGCATGGCGGATGGAGCCATTCCAGGGTTGGCGATTCCACTGACGGTTGACGGTTGCGCCGGAACAAAAATGGACGAGGATGATATTCGCGAGGCCATCTGTCTTAAGGCTTCCAAACCTTGGAAAAATACGCTGGATACCGAGCGCTTGCACGAGGTGGTCGACCAATGGTTTGTTGCTTCCAATGATTGGAAAACAGAAACCCGAACAGGGCAGCTTGCGACGGAGTGGCTTCTTAAAGACGGAAAACGCTGGCGGCCTTTTCTATTGGCAGGCACCTACAGCGCGCTCAACGGTGGCACCATCGAGCTGCCTGATGAAATCCGTCGCCTTGCGCTGGCCGTCGAGTGCTTTCATAAAGCCTCCCTCATACACGACGACATTGAAGATGGGGACGACCTGCGTTACGGTGAACCGGCGTTTCACCGGAAATACGGCATTCCAATCGCGCTGAACGTGGGCGATCTGCTGGTCGGGGAAGGTTATCGTTGGATAACCTCCGTCGAAACTCGTACGACTGAACTACTACGCATTGCCGCCGAAAATCATCAAACTCTCTGCCTAGGACAAGGCGAAGAACTGTATGGCCTTGCGCGCGGAACACCCTTTACCACCAAAGAGATCATCGAAATTTTTCGGCGCAAAACCGCTCCGGCCTTTGGCGTTGCGCTGGCACTCGGCGCTGTTGCCGCCGGTGCGGATCGCGCCTTGCTCGAAACATTACAATCTTTCAGTGAATCGCTCGGCATCGCCTATCAGATCCGCGATGATCTCGAGGAATATAAATTGGGTGAAGCCTGCGACCTGCGCGCCTCGATCCTGCTCGCACTGGCCAACGACCAGTTGCCGTCTGCCGACCCCGCGCAACTGGAGTCCCTTTTTAACGAACTGATGGTTCCAGAAAAAGCGGCGCAGTTGCTTGAACACTATAAGAACGAAGCGATTCGTGCGCTTAATCCGCTAAAAAATGCGTTGCTGAAAAGTCTGCTGCGGCGGATCACGGCTAAAATGCTGGGCGGGGATTGATGCGATGAAATCGCTAGCCGATCGTTTGATCCGTACCGCGGCCTGTTCTCGCGGGTTTCTGGAAAAGGAATCACGCGATGAAGTTGCTCGGTTCATTCTCAGTCAGCAGAATCCTGATGGCGGATTTAGAGGCCGAGATTCAGAAAGTGATCTTTACTATTCGGTCTTTGCCGCCGCTGGGCTTCGGGCTCTTGGCAGACCGTTTCCCGCCTGGTGGCTTTGGAAATATAGTCGCTCGTTTGGTCTTGGAGCCGAGCTTGATTTTGTTCACTTGTGCTGTTTGATTCAGTTGCGTTCGGCTTTTCCAATGGTTGGAAAAACGCGCCAGAAACTTTTCCAAACCTTGGACAAATGCCGCGCCGAATCTGCCTATGATTCGTTTTTGAAAATGCTGGCGAGTGATCGTCTGAAAGTCGCCCGATTTCCGTCTGCGCCGCGTTCGATTTTGCTTACCGATCCGACACCCAGCCTTGCCGCATCGGTCTTTGTAAATCGAATGAACGAACCAGCCGTCGCTAAAGCTTTACTCAACCGGAGTTGCCGTTCCGGCGGCTTTTCCGCAACGGAACAATTGAATGTTCCCGATCTACTTTCCACCGCCACTGCATTATTTGCGCTGAAATATCTTATGGCCGATCTTGATTCGATTCGTAGACCTTGTTTGGAATTTGTCGAATCGCTTTGGCAGGACAGCGGCGGCTTCGTTGGACACCAGTCCGACGGGTTCGCGGATGTCGAGTACACGTTTTACGCTCTGCTAAGTATCGGATGTTTAATGCAGGAGTAGTTTTTGACCGCTATGGGAAGTGAAAGATAAAGGGTCAGAATAAAGGGTCAGCCCGCACATTGCGTCATTTTGAT
>JBBQSL010000138.1:0-8868 GCA_038213895.1 Kiritimatiellales bacterium
AATATTTAAACACCCGCTTACGCTTAAGACACGAAGAGCACAAAGATTTGTGTACTTAGTGACTTTGTGTTTAAAGTAATTGATATGAATTAAATTAATTCTGTATGAGACGTTGCCGCAAGGGGTTTTTCCAATGGTTGGAAAAACCTCTTTTTTCTTTTGCATCCGGAGTTGTCCGAAATCTCACGCTTATCTGAGTCTATGCCGTCGGCTTATTCTGTTTATTTTTAAAATAGAAACGACGGTTCTTCTGATTTTAATCGTTTACATGTTTTGGGAAATATCTATTTTTCAAAACAAGTAACGCGATTTCTATGAAAACAACCTTGAAAAATATAGCAATGATTCAGAGCGGTCATCCGTTCCCCCGGCGTATTGAAGCGGATAGAAATGGCGCGGTGTCTGTAATCCAAATGAAGGATCTGCCGAACGAACTCCAACTGACTTCTGCATCGCCTGTTCGGGTAGACTTAAAGAAAATTAAAAACCGCTACCAGCTGAACACGGATGATATTATCTTCCGCGCCCGAGGCCAGACCAACACCAGTATTATTTTAAAGACCGACTTCGGCATGGCCGTAGCCTCCGCAACCTTAATGACCCTGCGAGTAAGCTCTGATAACGTTCTGCCCGATTATCTTTGTTGGTGGATCAATCAGTCCGTTGCGCAAATTCATTTTGAGCGTCATGCAAAAGGCACGTCGGTTCGCATGATCAGCCGCGAGGCACTGGAAAGCTTAGAGATTAACCTTCCGCCCATCGCCGTCCAAAGGCAGATTGTCGAACTGGCGCTCCTCGGAGAGCACGAACAGGAACTGTTATCCCGGCTTGCAGCGGCGGAAAAAAAGAAATTGCACAGCATTCTAATAAAAACAGCGACGGAGGAAAAATGAGCACTAAAATTGACCAGAAAGACATCAACAATGCCGCGTGGGCGGCGTGCGATACCTTCCGCGGCGCGGTCGATCCATCACAGTATAAGGACTACATCCTCGTGATGCTGTTTCTGAAATACATTTCCGATGTTTGGAAAGACCACTATGAGGAATATCGCAAGCAATATGGCGACGACGATACGCGCATCCGCCGCAAGCTGGAGCGCGAACGGTTTGTGCTGCCCTTTGCAGAACTCAAAGACCACGAAACTGGCAAAGTGGAAGATCGTTTTCTGGCCGATTACTACAGTCTCTATGAGCGACGCAGCGTGGCTAACATCGGCGAACTGATCAACATCGTGCTCGATGCGATTGAAGAGGCCAACAAAGCCAAACTCGACGGGGTTTTCCGCAATATCGACTTCAACAGCGAAGCCAACCTCGGAAAAACCAAGGATCGTAACCGGCGTCTGAAAATGATGCTGGAGGATTTCAATAAACCGCAGCTCGATTTGAGCCCGCGCCGGGTTTCCGAAGACGTCATCGGTCACACCTATCTCTACCTGATTGAACGCTTCGCCACCGATGCCGGCAAAAAAGCGGGCGAATTCTACACGCCGTTTCAGGTATCGCAACTGGTTGCCCGGTTGGCGCAACCGAAACCGGGTGACCGCATCTGCGACCCGGCCTGCGGATCAGCCACACTTTTAATTGAGGCAGCCCGCGTCGTGGGCGACCGCAACTTCGCGCTCTTCGGCATGGAAGTGAACGGTGCCACCTGGGCGTTGGCGCGGATGAACATGTTCCTGCATAGCTTCGACAGCGCCCGCATTGAATGGTGCAACACGCTCACCTCACCCGCACTGGTCGAAAACGACCGGCTAATGAAATTCAACGTCGTCGTCGCGAACCCCCCGTTTTCCCTTGATAAATGGGGCGCAGAAGAAGCGGACAGCGACCGCTACAACCGTTTCTGGCGCGGCGTACCGCCGAAAAGCAAAGGCGACTACGCCTTCATCAGTCACATGATCGAATCCGCGCTCGAAAAAGAAGGCCGCGTCGCTGTTGTGGTTCCGCACGGCGTACTGTTCCGCGGTGCGGCAGAAGGCCGTATCCGGCAGGCACTGATTGAAGAAAACCTGCTCGATGCTGTCATCGGACTGCCGGGAAACCTCTTCCAGACCACGTCGATTCCGGTCGCCATTCTGGTGTTTGACCGTAGCCGTGAAAAAGGTGGTAAAAACGAAGGTCGTAAAGAGGTGCTGTTTATCGATGCCAGTAGCGACTACGTACCGGGCAAAAACCAGAATGCACTGAGCGAAGAGCATATCGAGCGGATTCTAACCACCTATCGCGCCCGCCAAGCGGTCGAAAAATACGCGCATGTGGCGGCCATCAAGGAAATCAAAGAAAACGACTTCAACCTGAACATCCCGCGCTATGTGGACACCTTTGAGGAAGAAGGCGAAATCGACATCGATGCCGTGCAAAAGGAAATCGACGAGCTCGAAAAAGAGCTGGCCGATGTTCGTACGCAGATGACGGAAAAGCTGACGGCGATCCAGAGAGGGTAACCGCAGGGAGTATTTAGCCGCGAAAGAGCGCATAGATCGCAAAAAGGAGAGCAGTCATGGCAAAAAATGAAATAGAAAAACGGCATTACCAGACATTTGAAGAAACCAAGCAGGTCAATGACTTTAAACAGGAGTTTTGGTCGGCTCGTCAACTCGGAAAAGTGCTGGAATATGCCGAATATCGCAACTTTATGCCTGTTATCGAAAAAGCCAAAACGGCCTGCGGAAACAGTGGGCAGGCGGTCTCTGATCATTTCGTGGAGATGCACGAAATGATCGAATTAGGAAAAGGTGGCCTGAGAAAAGTCGACTCCTATGCTCTTTCCCGGTACGCCTGTTACCTGATTGTCCAGAACGGCGACCCGACCAAGCCGATTATTGCCAACGGGCAGACCTACTTTGCCATCCAGACTCGGCGCCAAGAACTGTCTGACGACAACGCTTTCCAGCAACTCAAAGAAGATGAAAAGCGCCTTTTTCTACGTAATGAATTGAAAGAGCACAATAAACAGCTCGTCGAAGCGGCCCAGCAGGCTGGAGTGGAAACCAACCTCGACTTCGCTATTTTCCAAAACCACGGGTACAAAGGACTCTACGGTGGACTGGATGCAAAAGGGATTCACGCTCGAGAAGGATTAAAGAAAAGTCACCACATTCTTGACCACATGGGAAGCACCGAACTGGCGGCCAACCTCTTCCGCGCCACGCAGGCCGAGGAAAAACTGCGCCGGGATGAAATTCAGGGCAAGGCCAATGCTAACCGGACGCATTACGAGGTCGGCGCAAAAGTCCGCAAAACCATCGAAGAGCTCGGCGGCACCATGCCCGAAAACCTCCCGACCCCCGACACCAGCGTGAAAAAGCTGGCGGATGGCCACGCACAGATGGCGAAAAAACTGAAGGGAAATCAGCGATGAAAGCAACAATCAACATCAAGGGAGAAGATGTACAATCCGGATTTTAACCGTATCGAATTCGAGGCGGTTATCCTCGGATGTAGAACCGCCAGGCAGCTTCAGGAGGGCGGGAAATGAAGATGTTTAACCACGGAAGACACCGAATACACGGAAACCATATTTCCCTGCACTTTTGAAATAAAAAAGGTTTTATGATGAAACAAAAGACCGGAGCACAGCGATGAAATCAACCATTAACGCAAACGGCACAGAAATAGCCGTTCTCTCAAAAGGAGATGAAGACGATTTTATTTCGATCACCGATATTGCCCGTTACAAAAACCCAGAGTTTCCTGCCGATGTTGTGAAAAATTGGATGCGCAGCCGGGGTACCATTGAATTTCTAGGGCTTTGGGAGCAGTTGAATAACCCAAACTTTAAACTGGTCGAATTCGACCAGTTTAGAAATGCAGCCGGTTCTAATGCTTTTGTACTAAGCCCTCAGAAATGGATTTCCACCACCAGTGCCACCGGAATGGTCTCCAAGTCGGGGCGATATGGCGGTACATTTGCTCACAAGGACATTGCATTCGAATTCGCCTCATGGGTCTCTGTGGAATTCAAGCTCTACATCATCAAAGATTACCAGCGCCTCAAGACCGATGAAAACAGCCGGATATCGCTCGAATGGAACTTGAGTAGAGCGATCTCCAAAATCAACTACAAGATTCACACCGATGCCATAAAGGACAATCTGATTCCCAACCAGGTTTCAGCCAGTCAGCAGTCGTTCACCTATGCCAGCGAAGCGGACATGCTCAACGTGGCGCTGTTCGGAGCAACCGCGAAAGAATGGCGGGAGCAGAATGCCGATGCGAAGGGCAACATGCGTGACTGCGCAACCATTCAGCAACTGATCGTATTGTCCAACCTAGAGAGCATGAATGCCGAGCTGATTAAACAGGGATTTCCGCAGAACCAAAGACTACTGACTCTTAACAAAATGGCCATCGAACAAATGACCTCTATCCTCGGTTGTGCAACCGCAAACCAGCTGCTGGGAACAGAAACAAACCGCTAATGAACGCAAATTGACGCGAATGGACAGAGAAACCATTTCGAGGAACTGCTCGATATGGTTTGGAGAATAAAAAATGAACCTGAAACAGATCCAGGAAGACATTGCACAAGGCGAAGGGCTGCACCGCGAATTTAAGGAAGCGGGCAGTCAGTTGCCGCGCACTCTGTTCGAAACGGTTTGCGCATTCCTGAATACGGACGGCGGCACCATTTTGCTGGGCGTTGCCGATGACGGCACCGTCACCGGCGTTGATCCCGATGCCGTGGAACGCATGAAAACCGATCTGGCCAACCTCTCCAACAACCCGCAAAAGCTCGACCTTCCCTACCTGCTGTTTCCTCATGAATTTGAACTGGACGGAAAAACCATCATTGCCGTTCAGGTGCCGCTCAGCTCTCAACTGCATAAAACAGGCGGAAACATTTTCCTGCGCAGTGAAGACGGCGACTATTGCGTACAAGGCACGCACCAGCTTGCCGGGCTCATCAACCGCAAGCTCGGACTGTTCACCGAACAGCGCGCCCTGCCGTTTGTCACCATGGAACAGTTACGGCCCGAACTGTTCGACCGCGCAAGGCGGCTGATGCGCTCCTACAATTCGAAACACCCGTGGGCCGACCTCAGCAACGAAGAGCTGCTTCACATCGGCGGATTCTATGCGCAGGATCAGGAAACCGGAAAGCACAGCCTCACGCTGGCGGCGGTGCTGATGTTCGGCACCGATATCGCCATTCAGCAGGCCGCACCGGCTTATAAATTCGACTGCCTGCTCCGGCGCGACAACGTGGACCGCTACGACGACCGGGTCATGATCTACACCAACCTGATTGACGCCTACGACCAGATGATGGAATTCGTCGAAAAACACCTCAACGATCCGTTCTATCAGGATGAGAAGGCAAACCGCGTAAGCCTGCGCGACAAAATTTTCCGTGAAGCCATCTCCAACATCATCTCGCACCGCGAATATACCGGCGGGGCTCCGGCGCGGCTCATGATATACCGCGACAAAGTCATTCTCGACAACCCTTGCACCCAGCACCACTTTGGCGAAATCACACCGCAAAACCTGCGTCCGTTCTCTAAAAACCCGACGATTTGCAAATTCATGATCCAGCTCGGGCGCTTCGACCAGCTCGGCTCCGGCGTCACCAACATCAACAAATACCTGCCGCTCTACGCCAAAGGGGCAAAACCCATCTTCAACGAAACCCGGCACGGCTTTGAGCTGACCATCCCGCTGGCAGAAGAAACAGCGACCCCCGAAGTCACGCCACCAGTCACGCCACCAGGCACCAAGTGGGCACCAAGTAGGCCCCAAGTAAAAATAATGCGTAAATGCCTGGCCGACAGCGCAATCGGGGATTTGATGAGCATTGAAAAACGCTCCGACCGCACCAAGTTCAGGAACCAAGTGCTAAACCCGCTGATGACAAATGGATTGGTGGAAATGACCCAGCCGGACTCACCCCAAAGCCCGACGCAAAAATACCGGCTCACCGCCAAAGGCAAAAAGATGCTGGAGAAAACGAAATGAATATTTTTTCACCACCCGCTGCGCTAGAGGCAACCGCCGAGGTACCCCGAGAAATTTCCGGTGGATGGGGAGTTTTGAACCACGGAATACACCGATCACACGGAAAACTCAGCTGTGGTGGAGAGATGATTCGCCGCGAAAGAACGCAAGGAGCGCAAAACCATTGGAAAGGGAAATCCGCAGATTGCGCAGATGGGCGCAGATTTTTCCAGACATTGGAAACCGGGCGCGTGATGGAGGTGGGGATATGATTCCAAAGGGATGGAAAAAATCAAATCTGGGTGAGCATATCGACCTGATCACCGGCTTTCCGTTCAAAAGCGAAAAATATACAGAAGCGGAAAACGGAATAAGGTTGTTGCGAGGAGATAATGTTATTCAAGGCCAAATCCGATGGGACGATGTCAAAAGATGGCCAGCGCACTTCAAAGAAGGCCTTAATAAGTTCTGGTTGAAACATGGTGATTTCGTCATCGCGATGGATCGAACATGGGTCAATTCTGGCCTTAAAGCTACAATCGTAACGGAAGATGACCTCCCCTGCTTGCTTGTGCAACGTGTTGCAAGACTGAGGGTAAAAAATGAATTAGATTCATATTTTCTCTCAGTACTGATTCGCAACTATCATTTCGAACAGTATGTAAAAGGTGTTCAAACTGAAACCGCCGTTCCTCATATCAGTTCGAAGCAAATCCATGAGTTTCCAGTTCTCCTCCCCCCACTCTCTGAACAGAAGGCGATTGCGGGGGTGTTGTCGGAGTGGGATCGGGCGATTTCAACCACCGAACGCCTCATCCACGCCAAAGAAAAGCGGTTCAAATGGTTAATGAACACCCTCATCAATCCCGCCGATAAAACCGGCTGGAAAACCGTGAAGCTGGGGGATGTTGGGGAAATTTCTTCTGCAGGCGTTGATAAAAAAATCAACGAAAATGAAATTCCTGTCCGCCTCGTTAACTATCTGGATGTTTATCGAAGGGATTTGATTTTCTCACGCGAACTAACGCATCAAGTCACTGCTCCGGTTGCAAAAGCAAAAAAATGCGCCGTTAAAAAAGGGGATGTATTTTTCACGCCATCCTCAGAAGTTCGGGACGATATAGGTCATTCGGCTGTTGCAATGGAAGATATCCCAGACGCAGTTTACAGTTATCACATTGTTCGTTTACGCCTTCACGAAAACTGGGGTCTGCTGTATCGAGCGTATGCATTCAAAAGTCGGGACTTTTACAAACAGGCCGAAAAACTTTGCGACGGAAGCGGGCAACGATATGTGCTGTCGCAAGATGATTTTCGACAGATGGAGATAATTATTCCTCCGCTCTCCGAGCAAAAGCGCATTGGGGAAACACTGAATTTGGCGCAGCGGGAAATTGAACTGCTCAAGAAACTGGCGGAAAAACAGAAGCTGCAAAAACGCGGCCTTATGCAAAAACTACTCACCGGTGAGTGGCGGGCAACTTCATTGATCACTGATCAATGTTCACTGAACAATGAAAAGGCCCCCGATGAGAAATAACATCACCTATGACAAGGCGTACGCGTTTGCGATACGAATTGTTGAAGCCTATAAGTGGCTCTGTAAAGAACACAAAGAATATGTTCTATCCAAACAGCTGTTGCGTTGCGGCACGTCAATCGGGGCTAATGTTTCCGAAGCAATCGGCGCGATTTCTAAACCTGAGTTCGCCGCAAAAATGTCTATTGCCTATAAAGAATGCCTCGAAACACAATACTGGCTCAACCTGCTGAAAGACACGGGGTATATCGAGGTCAGCAGCTTTGAAAGCATCTTTGCGGATGCGGACGAACTCGGAAAAATCCTTTTTTCAACCGTGAGGAGCGCGAAAAACAATGCTCAATGAAAAATGTACACTGATCAATGGTTCTCGGCGCGGTCTCATGCAAAAACTGCTCACCGGAACCTGGCGGGTGGGTCAAGAGGGCGAGACAGGCCTCGCCCGAACCGGAGCAGAGAAATGAGCTATGATCCGGAAAAGCATCATCGGCGGTCGATCCGGCTGAAGGGGCATGATTATGCCGGGGGCGGTTTATATTTTGTGACGCTGTGTGCGCATCGGGAAATCATCAAGGCAACGGGAGGAAACCCCTTTGGCCCAATGCGGGATTTGATTGAAGAGCGAATGCGCATCACGGCGGAAAAATTTCCCTACATGCAGTGGGGTGCAACGGCGATCATGCCGGATCATTTTCATGCGCTGATTCGCATTCGTAAAGGCGGGCAGCTCACGCTGGGCGATCTGATTGGGGGATTCAAGGCCGCTGTGTCGCGCGAATGGCGGAAGCAAAGCAATCAAAAGGCAGGCCTCCAAGAGGGCGAGGCAGGCCTCCAAGAGGGCGAGGCAGGCCTCGCCCGTACGGGCGGGATCAATCCCGCCCGGATCAATCCCGCCCAGCGGATATGGCATCGCAATTATTATGAGATGATTGTGCGGAGTGCAGAGGCGGAACAAAAGATTGCGAATTATATCCGGATGAATCCGTGGCGCTGTGTGCAGAATCTAGGAGGCGGCCTGCGCGGCATGGGCAATCCGGCACTGTGGAATGCGGAGAAGCTGGGTGTTTTGTGCAGCCGCAATGCGCCGAAGCCGACAGCAATCCCGAACGCAACGGCATTTTTCAGCGGCTTCCATTCGCCGATGGAAAAGGAGATGTTTGCCAAACTTCTGGAATTGAAAAAGCCGGTTATCTGGTGCCCGGCTTGGGGGCTGGATCGCGCGGCGTTTGCCCCCGGTGTGCGTGAAGCGTTGGAAGAAAACCGATTGCTGATTTTGGAAATGCGTCAGCGCGATGGCGATCTGGCTTCGTCCGAGGCCCGCAATCGTTTTGTGCTGGAAAATGCCGATCAACTTTGGCTCCCGCATGTAACCCCTGGCGGAATGCT
>JBBQSL010000139.1:0-8673 GCA_038213895.1 Kiritimatiellales bacterium
TTGCAACAGACCCGTGAGTTCCGGCGGATGCACCAGCACCTGCCGGGCATACGTCTTGAGCTGTCCGAGCACCTTTTCGGCATGTTCTAAGCCGGTAGCCTTGAGTTGGCGCAAGAGCGCTTTATCTTGCCTTTTCAAAAGCAGAACCGGCGAGAAGCGATCCTGCATCAAGTATAGCGAGGCCTCCGAAAAGGAAGGGATTGCACTGAGCTTTTCATCCAGAAAGCCGGGAAAAAGTTGATCGACAATCTGATGCATTCGATTGCCGGTTGCGGTTCACAGACGCACCTGCGCCTTGCGATGACGAGTGAGCGTTCGCAATGCGCGTTCCGCCCCCGGCTCGCCGCCAGCGGTGGAACCCCGTCGATTGATCAGTAGCTTCGCAATGCCCAGCAGATCGATTTCATCGGTGCTCGCCTGCATATTTTCACGCTGATCGGCCGCATCCTTTTTTGGAACCTCCGTATGTATACGGCGGACGCACTATGCAGGCCGCCATATTTAACATTACAATGGAGGTTCCATTTTTTCACCCCCGTTCCGAAATCAGGGAGTTTCGTGGAGTGTCGCAAAGCTCCACTCAACTCCCTGATATTCGGTTCGGGTAAAGGTACCAGGCCGCCTAATTCGTCATTTTAGATTTTGATACGACGGCACTGAGCCCCGAAACTTCCAGGTGAAGCGCGATAGCACCGTTCCTTGAAAATGAACCCAAAGGTGGGTAGTCTCTGATCCGATGTGTCACCGAATGTAATTCTTTATGTGCTTCGCGCTGATAGCTTCGGCCATGAACGCGTTCGCGTTTATTTCAACGGGGAATATGATTTCTCGCACAGTTGTAGTTTTGAAACATCCAGAGTTTTGCTAGTTTCTCCGGCAATGAAAGAAAGAATCACTGAACCGGATGTCTGGAAATACGTTCTACCGGGAGGCTGGGAAACGTTGGCTGGAAAGACCGATGCGGATAACGATCTGCTTAGTCTAAAAATGGCGCGGGCGAATGACCTATGGTTTCATGTTCATGGACTGCCCGGTAGTCACGTGATTCTGTGCGGACCGGAAGGGGAAGTTGCTGACACCGCCATCATCAAACAGGCCGCTGCGATTGCTGCGTGGCACAGCAAAGCGCGTACGGCTGGAATTGTTCCGGTTTCCTGCACCGAGGCAAAAAATGTTTCTAAGCCGCGCGGCGCAAAACCCGGAACCGTTACCATCAAGCGCGAGAAAACTATAAAAGTCAGACCCGCGTTGCCAGAAGCTGGTCGGACGGTTGATTAGTCGGACATTGTTTGACTATAAAAAATGTATCCTCTACTCAATGAACAGGTTACGGTCGATTTTTTATTTCACGGCTCTGGCTACAGTCCTTTCACCCCAAGTAAGTTGAGGATTTGTTTCTGTTCCTAGGTTGATTGTGCAGATGGCGGACGGGTATGTTTTTTACGAGAAGTTGTTCCCTTCGCAGGCTTTTTAATCGTTCTATTACGACAGGCATTGACCAGCGACGTTGATCGTGGGTTCCGTCCGATTCAAAGAGTGGTTTGAGGCGTTGCTGTGCGTGCCAGAGCAGATAGTAGGAGAGGAAGCAGAGGACAGCCAGAATGACTTTTTCGACTCCATAGGTCTCGGCGAGCTTTTGAGCCAGTCCCCAAACGGTACTTTGATCGCTGGTGTTGCCGCGGAACACCTCACCGCAACGGGACATCCTTCGCGATTGGCAATGAGTCCGATGGCAATCTGTTTGTAATCGGTTTTGCCACCTTTTCCTCGTCCGTAGGCTGCCAGTTCCGAATCAATATAATCCCCTTCGAGCCAGATATTGGTCAGGTCATACAACACCAGACAGCCGTCGGTCAGATGTTTTTCGACCAGTTTTTTCTGAATCGAGGGCTGACACGCCAGCAACTGATCAAGCACCTCATAACAATCCGCCTGTACACTCGGACGGGACTCTTCATTTTATAATCTCTGCCGTTCTGCCGCGATTTGACGACCTCAACAATATAGTGGCTACAAATGAAACCGATTTTTATGCAACATACTTGTAATAAATAAGTTACATATATTTTATCAAACAATGTCCGTCGAAGAGGTGTCGTAAATGGATACATAATTATTTAAAACGCTTTAGTCCGCGGAGATAATGCCTTGGCGAATGGCGTACCGGACGAGGTCAGCAATATTGCGGGCTTTCAGCTTTTGTATCAAGTGCTGGCGGTGCGTGTGAATGGTAGGCACGCTAAGGCAGAGCTTTTCGCCAATCTCTTTGGTGGAATACCCCTCGGTCACGAGCTGAAGCACTTCTCGCTCCCGTTCGGTCAGTTTCCCGAATTTATCGGCCTCATCGTCGGGCTCGGGATTGATCTGCAGACCCACCACTTCTTCGAGGACTTCCAGTTCATTTTGGAGCCGCCGCAGGTCGGATTCGGACGCTGGAGCGGGGGATGTGGAGGTCTCCTGCTGCACTTGCAGATGCGCTTCGACCCGACGGCGCAATTCGTTAGAATCGTTGTAGGGTGTTGGGATCATCGCTCCACGTTCCTTTCGGTGCTCGTCTGGCGCGTGCGAAATTCGGCTTCGAGTTTCTGCCGTGCCCCTGTATGAATTTAGTTTCTAACTGGGGGTTATGAAGTCAATCCTGAGAATGCAGGACATTACCCCTTTTTTGAGGCGTAATTTACGCAAGCCAGCGCCAAAGGAGATTTTTTCACTTTTAAAAACCTATTTTTATCGCTTTATCAACGGATTGCAAAAAAGCGCCCCAAAAAAGGGGTAATGTCCTGAATGGAATGGTTTGACAGAGGCGGGGGGCAATTCTACTATCCAAGCTCATTTTGCAGATGGGAACTGTTAACCACAAAAACGGGAAAGATTCGCTATGAAAGACAGAAAAGAGTTTTATAACCTGCTCGCTGAAATCGACGGTAAACCCTTCGCTGAATATGAACGGTTGCTGGGTGACTTCGACTTTGCCCGTTACGTCATAAAGTGTTCAAAAATTGATACGACCAGCGATGCCGAAAACCCGGTTTTTAATATCCGCGTTCCGCAGTCCATTGCTGAATTGCCCGGGCATCTTCATGATTCACCGATTCGCCGTACGGCACTTGAAGACTTCCTGACCCGTAATATTTCGGAAAATGCCGGACAAATTGCACGTTTCAACGAAAGCGGCTGGGCTCGTCGCAATATTATCGTAGCTGAACCCGGACAGAAAATCCTGCCCCGCACCTCGGTATCAATCACCAAAGAATATATTGATGCCCGCGTTCGCATTGCTTTGCCTTATAAGGTGTATTCAACCGGTGAACGGTTGGTCGACGGAGAAATGGCTCGTAAGGTATTTTTTGAAGATCTACCTGAAATCGTTAGTTCCAGTATTTTCTGTTGCAATCTGGATCTCGAAGAAGCAGAAAATTTTGTTAATAGCATGGAAGACGGTGACCGCGTCCGCCAGACGCTGGCCACTCTCGGTCTTGTGAGCTTTGTTGGTGAAGGTTCGCTGCTCGCCCGTGAACAGGACTGCGATCTTCCCGATTATGAGCATATCGCTCCCTTCGAAGTTTCCGAGTCCGCGCAAACCGCCATCGACGTACCAAACGGCGGAAAAATTATCGGCCTTGGTATTCCTGTAGGCCTTACGGTTGTTCTGGGTAATGCGGCTAATGGACGCAAGGATTTCATGTCGGCTCTTGCAGCCGGTGTTTTTAACCATATTCCCGGCGATGGACGCGAAACAGTTATAACCGTTTCCGATGCCGTTCAGATTGCCGCTGACCGTGGACGCAGTGTGCAGGAAGTGAATATTACTCCGTTCCTTACGGAGTCGGAAAGCGGCGACCCAGCTTCTTACAGCACCCGTTCGGCCGATTCATTTATTTCGCAGGCTGCTGCTACGATCGAAGCGCTTGAAGTTGGTGCCCGCGTGCTGATTTTTGACGAGAACACTTCCTCTGCAGCTTTTCTGACCACCGATGTTCGCATCGCCGGTCTTCTTGGCGATACGCCGCGTATTTCTCTGGCACAGCGCGCCCGCCAAATGGTGGATGAATTGGGCGTTTCGCTGGTTATCGGCGGCGAAAATCTGGTTGCCGAATATATCCCGTTCGCCGACACCGTATTGAAAGTGGAAGACTTCCAAGTCACCAACATTACGGAAGAAGCGAAAGCACTCAATTTGGCGGTTCTTCCGCAAGCACCGGCCGTCAATCTTGGCCCGATGCTCGGACGCTCACGCTGGATCATGCCGAGCAGCATTGATGCTACCGTAGGCAGTAAAGATCAGGTAATTGAAGCCATTGATCTCAAAGCCATACAGTTTGGCCGTTCCGTAATCGAGCTTGATAGTGTTTCACAGATCGCCGATGAAAACCAGACGCTCACAATTGGCTTGCTACTTTACTACGCCAAACTGCGCTATATGCAAGAAGGCTATCCGTTGCGTGAAATGCTCGACATGATTGATCGCGACCTTAGCAGCGAAGGCCTCGGCACCATTTCCCGCGAACTGCGCGGCGATCTCGCCCGTCCGCGTCGTTACGAACTGGCGGCTGCAATTAACCGCCTGCCGACTTTCCGCGTATCGCATGCAACAGAATAGAGCATCGGAAGATCGCAGTAAGATGCAAAAAAAACGGCCATTTAGTATGGCCGTTTTTTTTGTAGAATTTTCAGGACGCGGTTCTTCCTATTTCCTGATTTTCACTTCATAATCTACACCTTATGAACATGATTTTTAACGCATCGGCGGGGACGGGAAAGACCTGGCAGGTCACTGAACTCTATTCCTCGTTGGTACTGGGGAAAGCTCATGAATATTTGCCGTTGGAGCAAAGCCCAGTTGCCCCCGAAAAGATTTTGCTGATGACGTTTACCGATAATGCCGCCGCCGAACTGCGCGGGCGGGTCTCGGGAAAGATGATTGCCGCCGAAAAAGACGCGCTTGAACGTGGCGAGGATGAATTAGCCGACCGCGCGCGGCGTGTTCTGCGCTCTATGCCCGCAGCGAACATTTCAACCATCCACGCCTTTTGTGCCGGACTGCTTCGTGAGCATGCGCTGGAACTCGGATTTTCTCCATCTTTCCAAACCTTGGAAGATGAGGATCGTGAAGTATTGCTCGACGAAGTTCTACGTCAGAAAATTTTCCAAGCCTTGGAAAGTGATCCGGATTTCCGGGAATTCTGTGCGGGCGTTGCAATCCTTGGGTCGCCGGACAATCCGTACAGTCTGATTAATACCGTTCGTTCCCTGCTCGAAAAAGCCTCTAGCCGCGGGCTCGATCTGGGCAATGCTGAAGTGCTGCTTCCGCTGCCGGAGCGCACGGTCATTAAACAGAATTTTGAGCGGATTCGTGATGAATTGGCCACTTTTGATCTACCGAAAACTGCCGCTGATGCACTGGATGCACTGAAGGAGGCTCTCGCGGATTTCCCGAACCCAGCGTTGATTTCTGTGTTGCCAAAATTTGGCCAGGCTAAAAAGGTAAAACACCTTTCCGATGAACTGGCGGAATTGAAAGAGCGGTTTTTGACGGAGTACTATTACGAACAGAATATCGGTAAATTCCGAGCCTTTGCCCGTTCTCTGGCGAATTCAGCGCGCGGCTTTGTCGAAGCCAAGCGGGCTCGCGACGCGGTTGACTTTGGCGACCAACTTTTGCTGGCGCGGGATCTGCTTCGAGATGGCAGTTTTAAGTCGCGGTTCGAGTGGGTCATTGTGGATGAGGTTCAGGACACATCTAGAGTACAGTGCGAGATTATCGAAGCCCTCTGGGGTCGCGACGCGCATTTGGTAATTTGTGGCGACCGTAAGCAGTCCATTTATGCGTGGCGCAGCGCTGATCCTGCAGTGATGTCTGATCTCGAAGAAAAGATGGTGGCGCGCTGCGGATTGACGCGGATTGCGCTCAAACAGAGTTTCCGCAGTAAAGATCGTGTAATCGAAGCGGTGAACGAGCTGTTTCGAGGAATCTATGAAAATTATGAAGAAGTAGCACTTGAACCGGTTGCCCGTATTGGCGCGGTCACAACGGGTGAAAAACCGTGTGTTGAGTTTTTGACGCAGGACGATGAGTACAGCACGACGGAAGATGAAATGGCGGCAGTTGCTCGGCGTATCCGGTTGCTGGTGGATGGTGATGACGAATGGCGCCCGAAGTTCGGATATGACGGCAAAAATTTTGTCGCCGGAGCGTCGTTTAATTACGGCGACATTTTAATTTTACTGAAGCGCTCGACGCATCAGGCAGCTCTTGAAAAGGCACTTCGCGATGCGGATATTCCATACACCAGCGGCGGCAAAGGACGCGCACTGTTTGAACAGCAGGAGGTGCGCGATCTGCTTCTATTTCTCCAAGTCCTCTGTGGGCCATCGAACGATCTGGCTTTAGTCGGATTTATGCGGTCACCGTTCGCCAGTGTGCCGGACGAAGAGATTGTTAAATTTGGCTGGGACGGCGAAACGTTTGACCATGAAATTTTGCGAAAGCAATTTTTTGAAAGCGGTTCCCTAGCAGCAGAGCGACTGGTGCGATATCGCCAGCAAACTGGAGAAAAGACGGCGTCGGCACTGGTACGCGAAATCGTTCGCGAAACAGCATTTGATGCGCAGTTAGCCGGATTGCCGGGTGGCGAGCAGCGATTGGCGAATTTTAAAAAGGCGCTCGACTGGCTACGTGCTGCCGAGCGCGGCGGTCAGGTTCTTCTGCCGGATGTGGTGCGGCTCTTTGAGAAGTATATTAAAATGCCGCCGCGCAACGGGGCGGCAGAAGCATTGCTGCCCGATCCGGAGCAGAATGCGGTGACGCTGATGACGGTTCATGGCGCGAAAGGTTTAACGAAGCGGGTTTGTTTCGTTCCAGATATCAGTTTTGGCGATAAAACCGAACCGGGCTTCGCCATGTTTTCGCCGGACGGCTTGCTGGAAATGAAAGTGTCCGACCTTGCCGGTGCTGAGGTGAAGTCGACAGGCTGGGATGCCGCGCGCGAAGCCGATAAGGTCGTTCGTGAAGTTGAATTGACGAATGTGTTTTATGTGGCGATGACTCGCGCCCGAGACCTCGTTGTTCTTTCCGGTGCCGGTACCAAAGATCCGAAAGGCTGGCTGAAGCAGGCGGAAGGATTCCTTGGCGGAGCATCATCTGACATATTGAGAAAGTTTAGTTTTGGAGAATTGCCGCAGGTCGGGGGTGGCAAAGGCTTCGGGATTGAAAAGGGTGGCTTTGGGGATCCTTGTGAATTCATGCCCTTGCGGACGATGAGAAACATCCAGCGGATGCCGGTTACGGCCTTGGTTGAAAACCGAAAGCTTCAAGCGCACAGCCTAAAGCCGTCCAAGGGTCGGAAAGCGTTGGGCATACTTGGGCATATGGTTCTAGAAGAATTGGCTGCCGCCCAGTGGGTTGGTGATATTCCGGCGCTGGTTAAACTGTTTAGTCCGGAGCTTGATTCGGTTGAAAATAAGCGTTTGATTCAGCAACTTGAGGCGGCGCGTGAACTTTTATGCCGAGAAACGACGGGTGCGTTGACGCTATTTACAGAACATCCATTTGTACTGAAACGTAATGAAATTATCTTTGATGGAACGATAGATTTGCTGGTGCAAATGACTTCCAATCATTGGAAAATTTTTGATTATAAGTTTACCGATGAAATGCCGGAAATGGTTCGTGAAATTTATGCGCCGCAACTGGAAGCCTACCGTGAGGCAGTTCAAAAACTTTATCCTGACGCGGAAATCTCGACGGCGCTTGCGCTGCTAGGGAATTCTGCGCAGATTGTTTGTGGATAAAGGGCTTGGGATTTATGGCAATAGTACGCGATGTAGCGAGTTTCCTTCCGTTACTGTGGGGTGGGGTTCAGAACTTCGAAAAAATTCTTTCCAACCATTGGAAAACATTTAACCGCGAAAGAATGCATAGAGCGCAAAAATCTATCGGTTTTTTAGCGGAATATTTTGACAGCAAGAAAACTTACGGTTAGCACTCGAAAAGTATAAAAAAATAATTTTGTGTTTACGCAAGTTTGTCCCGTAGAAACCCACGAATTTTTTGGGAAGGACGAACAGGCAAGGACGCGCCCCTTGTGGCGCGGCCCCTGTTCATGTTTCTTCCTGGTGCTTCGCGGTCCCTCTATGGGGGTGTGTCGGGGGTTCGCGCCCTTTTTTTTGCGCGGGAAAGGCTTTGATGAAAAGACGATTACTCATTACCGGGCTGTGCTCGGCGGCAGTGATTTTGACGGGAGCCGTAGCGGTCACCACGGTGGATAAGTTGCTGATTGAGTCGAAAATGGTGGATTCCATTGGCGGACTGACTGAACAATATTTTAAATTTCGCCAACAGATGGGGCCGATTGCCCCACCGAATGTGATGTACGCAGATGTTGCGGATCGAATGTCGAAAGACGATTGGTCTTTCCTGAAAGAAAATTGGTTTTTCAAATTCGACGACGGGGTTTTATACGTGCCAGAGAAATCCGCACTGGCAAAAGAACTGAAACTGCCGGTTCGCATTCAGATGCGGGAAGATGTCAAAACTGGCGAAATTTATGTTTTGAGCGCTCCGTTAGAAGACGGGGAAGTCGGAGAATATTCAGGGCTGGCTGCTTTCACGGCTCCGGAATTCATGACGTACGAAAAGGGATTTCCGCTGGATAAATACTTGTTCGACGAGTT
>JBBQSL010000140.1:0-8658 GCA_038213895.1 Kiritimatiellales bacterium
GGGATCTTTTTCGGACGTGGTTTCGCCGTCAGTATCCTGTGAGTTGGTTTCAACCCCGAGCAAAATTTCGCCTTCGTAGGTTTTATCGCCACCCATAACTTTTGCAGAGAGTTGGGTGCCGCGGCCGATCAGTAGAACAACGAGGCCGGTGGCGTTGGGGTCAAGCGTGCCGCCGTGACCGACTTTGTTGAGTTGGAAATGGTTGCGAATCTTGGCGACGATGTCGTGCGAAGTCCACTCCTGAGGTTTGTCAATGAGGAGAACGCCGTCGGGATCGGGCAGGAAATTTCGTTTTTTCATAGGTAAAAAATATGAAGTTAACGGGTTTAGAACTGAAACGTGAAAAAACGGGAATATCGAATAACGAATACAGAACCGCAGAATGTCGAAGGAGGTGTTGCTTTAAGCTTCATCATTCGGAGTTTCTTGTTCGATGTTCTGCGGTTCATCCTCTTCCGGAATATCCAGCTGTGCCAGAATCCCCAGTACGCGATCACCGGTTTCGATAGAGCTGTCGAGTTTGAAGTGCAGCCGCGGAGTGTATTTAAGAATGACGTTCTTGCTCATGCGAGCCTGAATATCTTTGCGGTGCGCGTTGAGGAAGTGAATCATGCGTTCCCGGTGTTCTTCATGGCCGAAGATGGAGATATGCACCGTGGCGTCGTGCAGATCGGGCGCGGTTGTAACGCCGGTGACCGTGACGGCACCCGTGTCAAAGTTGCTGTTAGAAAAAAGTCTTGGAATATCAACCGCGATTTCGCGTTTAAGTAGTTCGTTGACTCGGATGATGCGTGCGCTGGACATAGGATGAATTTCGAATATCGAACAAGGAATATTGAATTTCGAAGGGGTGCAGAGCCTTCTTTCGTTCGAAGTTCCTTGTTCGGTGTTCTGTGGTTCTTGTTAGAGTTTCTGGGCGATCTTTTCAACGGTGTACGCTTCAATAACGTCGCCTTCTTGGAAGTTAGCAAAATTATCGGGGCGGATACCGCATTCCTGACCGTCGCGCACTTCGGCGGCGTCGCTTTGGAAGCGTTTGAGCGATCCGATGGTGCCTTTATAGAGCACTTCGTTGCCGCGTTTGATGCGGATACTAGCACGAGAAGTGACTTTTCCTTCAACGACCATGCACCCCGCGACCTTGTTGCGTTTTCCCATGTCGAAAACAGCGCGGATTTCGGCTTTTCCGAGATAGGTTTCCCGCAGTTCAGGGTCGAGTAGTCCGCACATGGCGGCTTCTACTTCTTCGAGCAGTTCATAAATGATGCTGTAGAGGCGGATTTCAACGCCTTCTTTTTTTGCGGCGGCCGTAACGCCGCTTTCTTTGGCGACGTGGAAGCCGAGAATGATCGCGTTAGAGGCACTGGCCAGCATAATGTCGTTGGTGGTGATATTGCCGACATCGCTGACGAGAATTTTAAGTTTCACCTTGTCACTTTTTATTCCCATGAGTGAATTGGTGATGGCTTCGACTGAACCCTGCACGTCGCATTTTACAATGACGTTAAGTTCTTTGATTTCGGTTGCGCCCGCTTGACCAAAAAGGTCGTCGAGCGAAATTTTTCCGCGCGGGGTCTGGTTGAGGTCGGCGGATTTGAGGTCGGCCTGCAAGGTTTCGGAAAGCTGTTTAGCTTCGGCCAGATTGGCGCAAACGGTGAATTCGTCTCCCGCGCCCGGCACGCCGGTGAGCCCTAGGCACTTCACAGCGCAAGACGGGCCCGCAGTGCGAACCTGTTTGCCTAGGTCATTGATCAGTGCCTTAATGCGTCCGCATTGAGCCCCGCAGATCACGTTGTCGCCGACTTTGAGTGTTCCGTCGCGCACCAGCAACGTCGCGGTGGGTCCCATGCCGGGTTCCATTTGTGCTTCGATGACGTAGCCGTTGGCCCGTTTGTGCGCATTAGCTCGGAGTTCGAGCATTTCGGCCTCCATGGTAATGCGCTCAAGCAATTGGTCGATACCTGTGCCCGTGGTGGCGCTGACAGGAATACAACCCACGCTTCCGCCCCAGTCTTCAACCATAACACCGTGTTCATTAAGCTGTTGCTTAATGCGGTCGGGGTGGGTTCCGGGTAGATCCATCTTATTCATGGCGACGAGAATGCAGACACCTGCCGCTTTGGCATGCTTAATGGCTTCAATCGTTTGCGGCATGACGCCGTCATCGGCGGCGACCACTAATACGGCGATATCGGTGACATTGGCGCCGCGGGCTCGCATCGCGGTGAATGCGGCGTGTCCGGGGGTGTCGAGGAAGGTAATCTGTCGTGCATCCATTTCGACTGTATAGGCACCGATATGCTGGGTAATTCCACCAGATTCACCGGCCACCACTTTGGTATTGCGGATGCGGTCGAGCAATGAGGTTTTGCCGTGGTCAACATGACCCATGAAGGTCACGATTGGCGGACGTATTTCTAGATCTTCCGGACGATCCTTTTCAACCGGAGCAACCGGTTTGCGAGGTGTGGCATCTTCCGGTTTGGGTTGTGGTTTTTCTTTCTTCTTCAGCTCAACGACGAACCCGTGCTTTTCGCCAATCTGTTTGGCGATCTTGATATCAATATCCTGATTAATTGAGGCGAAGATATTCATCCTCATCAGTTCGGCAATCAACTGATTCGGTTTAAGAGCCATTCTTTCAGCCAGCTCTTTGACGGCAATCTGAGGCTTGGCAAAAGCGAGGATATTGGAAACTTCTTCAGCAGGCTCTATTTCCGCCAACACCGGAGAAAGTTCGTTTTTTGGAACAACTTTTTCATCCAGAACAACAGTTGGCTCAGGGATTACCGGCTTTTCTATTTTTTCTGCCTTGGCGGCTTTTGCAGCCCGTGCTGCTTCAATCGAAGTGAAGCCTAGTTCATCGCAAACTATGGCGACCTCTTTGTCGGCGAGGAGGCTCTGGCCGTCGTCGGCCTTGATATCCACATCGCTGAGGATTTCAAGAAGCTCTTCGACGGTTACGTCTAAATCAGTGGCTAGTTCGTGGACTCTCATTCTTTAATTTCACCATGTTTTGCCGTGTAGGCTTTTTCCGCAGCGCTCCACAGAGCCTGCGCCTGTTCAGGGGTAACATCCTCGATTTCCTGGAGGTCGGACAGATCGGCGGCCATAACACCTTCGATGGTGAGGAAGCCTGCGTAAACCAATTTATCTGCCCATTCTTCACCGATGCCCTCGACGGCTGCCAGACTGTGAACAGCTGCGGCAACGCGTTCTTCAAAATTCATCGCCTCTTCATCCTTCTGGATATCTACGCGCCAGCCGATCAGTTTGGAGGTAAGGCGGGCATTTTGGCCGCGCTTGCCGATGGCCAGTGACAACTGGTCGGCCTCCACGGTGACCGTGACGGTATGGGTGGGTTCATCCACCTGAACTGTTTTGAGCTTGGCTGGGGCGAGAGCATTAACGACGAGTGTTTTGATATCGTCGCTCCAACGGACGATATCTATTTTTTCGCCGTTGAGTTCGCGGACGATATTTTTGACGCGCATTCCGCGGATACCTACGCAAGCGCCGACGGGGTCAACTCGTTCATCGTGCGAAATCACCGCCACTTTACTGCGGCATCCGGCTTCGCGGGCAATACCACGGATTTCCATGGTGCGGTCGGCAATTTCAGAAACTTCCAGCTCGAAAAGGCGGCGGACGAAATCGGGATGGCTACGAGAAAGAATAATTTCAGGGCCCGACTCCCTTTCCTTTATAGAGACAATGTACGCTCGGATGCGCTCGCCGACTTCATATTCTTCGGTCGGAACGCGTTCCTTAGAGGGCATCATACCTTCGGCCCCGTGATCGAGTTCGACCACTACGTTGCTGCGTTCGAACCGACGTACGGTACCTGTAACGATTTCTCCGGTACGATTTTTATAATCCTCGAAAATGCGGCTTTTTTCTGCCTGCCGGATGCGCTGTAAAATGGTCTGCTTAGCGGTTTGGGCGGCAATACGTCCGAAGTTACGCGGGGTGGACTCTATTTCGATCATTTCATCGAGTTGTGCGGCGGGATTTGTGCGACGGGCTTCAGCCAAGCTGACTTCGTTATAGCGATCATTGACGGAGATGACCACTTTTTTTCGTGCAAAGGCTTTAATATCAAGGGTTTCTCTGCTTATTACGACGCGAAGATCTTCTGCGTCGGCCATCGTTTTACAAGCCGCATTCTGCAAAGCAGATTCGATCGCCCCGATAATGGTTTCGCGATCAACTCCGCGTTCGCGTTCCATATATTCTACAACGGCACTCAGTTCGCTGTTCATCGTCCCCTCCCGATTTCAAAAAGCCAAAACAACAAGGCCTTGGAGCAAAAAAGAGCGGACCGGGGGCCCACTCTCTTCCAGAGACCAACTTCAAAAAAAGAAACTTACGCTTCCGGCGGGGGAGGGTCAAGGGGGAAATTGCTGGGGATTGAAATTTTAAACTTGCGGCAGACCATATTGTTCATTATTTTATGAACAACCTGAATCGGTGGAGGGACAACGTCATGGGACCCGTGCTTTCTGAACTCGAAAAAGAGGTTATTGATATTTTTGTGCGCATTGCTGGCGTATTAAGTTTGCCGCGCTCGGTCGGTGAGCTTTATGGCCTTCTTTTCATTTCTTCTGATCCACTTTGTATTGATGATTTGATGCGTAAATTGAAGATCAGTAAAGGATCGACCAGCCAAGGGCTTAAAATTCTACGCTCTTTCGGTGCCGTCAATCCGGTTTATGTAGCGGGTGACCGGAGGGATTTCTTTACGGCGGAAGCTGAACTGCGTAAGATAGTGGTCGGTTTTGTTAAGGAGCAGATCTATCCGCATTTGGAGAATGGTAAAGAGCGCATGGCGCGAATGAATGCTCTTTTGATTGAAGAACCCGCCGGAAGGAAAGAATTTGTCACCGAACGGATTGAGCGGCTGAATGGCTGGCAGAAGCGCGCCGGTTCGCTGTTACCTTTTGCGTTAAATTTTATAAAAGCTGAATAACAGAAATTCAAATAATTCAAATGCCCGAATTATCTAATAATCCAATTTCACAAGCCCCCTGGTATTGCATCCGCACGCAAACCAAACGGGAGCATATTGCCGTCGGCCAGCTTGAACGGCTGGATGGTGTGGAGGTTTTTTGTCCGCGTATCCGCTTCCGGCGCAAAACAAAGCGCGGGAAAGTATGGTTTGAAGAGGCTCTTTTCCCTGGGTATCTTTTCGCCCGCTTTGATCTATTTAACCTGCATCGTGCAGTCTCTGCAACCGTCGGTGTCCGTGGTATGGTTAGTTTCGGCGGGACGTATGCCGCCGTTCCTCAATCTATCGTTGATTTTCTGCACAACGGAATGGATGGCACCACGATTGTAGTTCCAGAACAGGGTCTGAAAGCGGGTGATCAGGCGGTTATGGTTGAAGGGGCTCTGATTGGGTTGCAGGCGGTGATTACGCGCATCATGCCTGGCGGAGAACGGGTTAAGATTTTATTGGATATGATGGGAACTGCCGTAGAGGCCGAGGTGTCAATCGACGCGTTGGAACCTGCTGCTGCGTGAGTTTAAAATTTCGCTGTGAAAGCGGAATACATAGTTAAAGTTTGTGAAATTGAAGGTTTCGGGCGAAAAAATACCGATCGACCAAGGGCGGTAGCCCGCCCGCAGGGCGGAAGACAGTAAGGGAGTATGGGAGTGCGTGAGTATGGGGGTGAACCGCTAGAGATCAGAGGGCAGCGGTCAGGAGTCAGCGGTCAGCGGTCAGAGGTCAGCGGTCAGCGGTCAGGAGTTAGAGGTCAGCGGTCAGCGGTCAGACGACAGACGACAGACGACAGCGGTCAGAGTCAGACGTTTAGACTTTTGACCTTCAGACCTTGGACTTTTGAACGGCCAGAGGCCGAGATCACGACTTAAACGAATTAAACGAGCGAAGCGTTTTAACGATTTTGATGGTGCATTATGAAAATATTTGTAACAGGAACCGCTGGTTTTATCGGATCGCATTTAGCGCATTCGCTGCTGGATAACGGTCACGAAGTGGTTGGCTTTGATAATTTCAACGATTATTATGGCGTACAGATTAAACTCGACCGCCATGTACAGCTAGAAAAGTGTAAGGGTTACACCGGTATCAAAGGCGATCTCGCCGACTATCAGCTTTTAACCGACAGTTTTAAACTGCATGATCCGCAGCTTGTATGTCACCTAGCGGCTCAGGCTGGCGTGCGCTATTCGATAACGCACCCATTTGCCTACCAGAAAGCCAATTTGGAAGGACATCTAAATATTTTGGAAGTTTGCCGTCACGCGAACGTAAAGCGATTGGTTTATGCCTCTAGTTCCAGCGTTTATGGCGGAAACAAAAAGGTGCCGTTCAGTGAATCCGACCCCGTGGACAGCCCGATCAGTTTGTATGCCGCCACTAAAAAGGCCGACGAGCTGATGAGTCATACCTACACGCATTTGTATGGTCTGCAAACGGTCGGCCTGCGCTTTTTCACCGTGTACGGTCCGTGGGGCCGTCCGGACATGGCAATGTGGCTTTTCACTAAAGCCATGCTGGCCGGTCAGCCGATTCAGGTTTTCAACCACGGCAATATGAAGCGCGACTTTACTTACATTGACAACATTGTCTTCGGCGTCAAAGCCTCGCTATTTGCACAGGGACTTGATCCGTACGAAATTTTTAACCTCGGCAATAATAATCCAGAAGACCTGATGGATATGATTGGGCTGATTGCAAAAACGCTGGGCGTTGAGCCGAAGATGGAAATGCTTCCCATCCAGCCGGGTGATGTGCCGGCCACCTATGCAGATATTGCCAAGGCCCAGAAAAAACTGGGGTACGCGCCGCATACACCGATCTCTGAAGGCATTCCGAAATTTATCCAGTGGTATAAGGACTATCACCGGATTTCCTCATGACCATTGTAATCGATCATCGTGAGCCGGAGGTTTTCCAGACGCTTTTTGCTGAAGACGATATGGTTTCAACCGCGCAACTGCTATACGGTGATTTTTTGATTAATCAGCAGTGGATTTTTGAACGCAAAACTCTTCAGGACTTTTGTCTTTCTCTAGCCGATGGACGGCTTTTTAAGCAGGCGCTTGGTCTTTTGCAGAGTGAATATCACCCCGTGTATGTCTTGGAAGGAACCTCCCGTCAGATTAAAGACAATGGAACCCGCCGCGAAGCGGTGCAGGGTGCACTCATCACGCTAAGTGTCTTTTTCGGGTTGCCGGTGCTGCGCTCTTTTGATCAGGAGGAAACGGTTCGTTTAATGCGTTATACGGCCGGGCAGGGGGTGCGGTTTGCTGAGGGTGGTGTGCAGCGCTTCGGTTACCGTCCTAAAGGTAAAAAAGCCCGGCAACTCTTTGTCTTACAGGGGCTTCCCGGAATCGGGAAAAAACGGGCAGAGGCGCTCCTTGAGCATTTCGGCGGAATCGAGGCCGTTATGTGCGCTGATGAAGATGAGCTGGCTGAAGTGGCCGGAATCGGCGCCCCGATCGCCGAGAAGATTCGCAATCTCGTTGGTGAAGCCGAAGTTTTATATGAAGTTAAAAAATATTAAAAACGGGCAGTGCCCGTTTTTAGGAGATCGTATGAAAAAAGCATTAATCACCGGAATCACTGGACAGGACGGATCGTACCTTACGGAACTGCTGCTTGATAAAGGCTACGAAGTGCATGGGATAATCCGTCGCTCCAGCTCATTCAACACGGGCCGGATTGATCATTTGTATAAAGATCGCCACGAAACCGGCGTAAAGATGTTTCTGCATTACGGCGATTTGACGGATTCCAGCAATCTGAACCGGCTGATTGAAAAGATTCATCCAGTTGAAATCTACAATCTGGCGGCGCAGTCGCATGTGCAGGTTTCATTTGAGGTGCCTGAATACACGGCCGAAGCCGACGGCATCGGAACGCTTCGCCTATTAGATGCCATTCGTGAAACTGGCGTGTCATCCCGGTTTTATCAGGCCTCGACTTCTGAATTATACGGAATGGTGCAAGAAGTTCCACAAACTGAAACTACGCCGTTCTATCCACGATCGCCTTACGCTGTGGCCAAGCTGTATGCATTCTGGATCGTCAAAAACTATCGCGAGGCCTATGGGTTACACGCCAGCAACGGAATTTTGTTCAACCACGAGTCTCCGCGTCGCGGAGAAACCTTTGTAACACGCAAAATCACCATGGCCGTGACACGGATCTCTCGCGGTCTGCAGAAATGCCTCTACATGGGTAACATCAACGCCCTGCGCGACTGGGGTTATGCGCCAGACTACGTCGAAATGATGTGGATGATGCTCCAGCAGGACACGCCCGATGATTACGTCGTCGCCACCAACGAAATGCACACCGTTCGCGAATTTATTGAAAAATCGTTCGAGCATGTTGGGATTGAAATGGTTTGGGATGGCGCAGGCGTTAAGGAAGTCGGTAAAAACAAAGCGACTGGAAGCATCGTTGTCCGTATGGATGAGCGCTACTACCGTCCGGCAGAAGTCGAACAGCTTCTCGGCAACCCGGCCAAAGCCAAAAAACAGCTAGGTTGGGAGCCGAAGGTTAAATTTGCAGAGTTGGTCAAAATCATGACGGAAGGGGATCTCAAAATCCTGAATGGCGCGCCATACTCGAAAGGATTTTGAGACAGGTTTGTGGTTGGCAGTTTGAAGTTAGTGGTTCTTCTT
>JBBQSL010000141.1:0-8640 GCA_038213895.1 Kiritimatiellales bacterium
GCACCGACGTCAAGCAATCCCGCATGAACACATCCGCCGTGGTTGAGTCATACAAAGCACTTGGAAACGTCGAGCGTGCGTTCCGTAACCTTAAAACCGTGCAACTTGAAATGCGCCCTGTTTATCACAAAACGGATGAGCGCATTCGAGCGCATATTTTTCTATGCACCCTCGCTTATTACGTTCAATGGCATATGATGCAAAAGCTTAAACCACTTTTCGAAACGGACGGCCAAGGGGCCGATCGTCGGTGAACATTTTCAGGAATAATCAATCGCCTTAAACAGATCTGTGAACATGAGATCAGCAGCGCCGGAATCACCTACCGGCAATCAACAATACCCGACAAGGAACAACGCGAAATGCTGGAACTTCTGGAAACATAGCCACCCGCGTGAAGTTGATTTTATTCACAAGTGGTTGTGAATAAACCTGATAGGTCGTTAGCGGCAAAGTAATGTCCGTCTTGAGCGTAAGCGGGTGTTTAATTATTATTTAAGTCAATGGAGTATCAGATAGCGCAACGCGCGAAGACAGAATGAGCAAGCGGGACGCTTACTCTACATTTGAAATAGATCCGCATGAGGAGCTTACATCGCGCCGGGCGCGGAGCTGTCCGCAGGCGGCCTTGAGCGCAGAACCTTTGGAGTCGCGCAGGGTCGTGTTGATCCCTGCTTTTTCCACGATTTGGAAAAATACTTTCATCGTTTCTGAATCTGGACGTTCGCCGTCAAACTCCTCCACCGGACTGAGCGGAATTAAATTAACACGACAGGGCAGTTTTTTAAGTAGCTTTACCAACTGGCGCGCCTGTTCCGGTGAATCGTTCAACTCTTTGATCAGCGTGTACTCGAAGGTTATAATCCGGCCGGTTTTTTCCGTGTAGTCCGCGCAGGTGAGCATCAACTCTTCCAACGGCCAGGTTTCATTGACCGGCATCACTCGCGAACGGGTTGCTGAATCCGGCCCGTGCAGTGAAACCGAAAGTTCCACCTGCAACCCCTCGTCAGCCAGTCGCTGAATACCAGACACCACGCCACACGTACTAATCGTGATGCGGCGCGCGCCGATACAAAGTCCGTCGGGATGATTCAAAATGCGAATAGCGCGCAGGACTTCATCATAGTTGTCGAACGGCTCACCGATACCCATGAAAACCACGTTATCCGGACGTCCGCCGAGGATTTCAGCAACCGCCAATACTTCGCCGACGATCTCATCGGCGGTAAGATTACGGACAACGCCCTTCTGTCCGCTGGCGCAGAAAGCGCAACCGAACCGACAGCCGACCTGACAGGAAACGCAGACCGTATTCGTCTGCCGCCTGGGTGCCGGAATAATGACCGTCTCGATCAACTCCCCGTCAGCCAGCTTTAAAAGCAACTTCTGCGTTTCGCCAGACTCGCCTTTGATTTCCAGTTTTTCCAAACATTGGAAGCAAAACTTTTCTGCGAGCAGTACACGCAGCGGCGCAGGCAGGTTTTTCATTTCATCAAACGACAAAACGCGTTTGATGTAGAGCCAGTCCCATAGTTGCTTCGCACGGAAAACCGGCTGACCCTGCTCTTTACAGAAGGCCTCGATTTCGTCCGGCATCAGTCCGTGTATTGACGGTTTTGAATTCATTTTCGAACCACTAAATTTCACTAATCATCACAGACTAGTCTGTCGTTTTCTCGTTTTTTTTCTGCACGTTTTATTACGCAATAACAACTTAACATAGTCTATTTTTCGACAAAATGATTGGCGACAGAATCATAATAAATTCTCCCATATCCGGCTGTTGTCGTGCCTCCGGCAGATCCGCCGAAACGGAAAAATAATTTTGTCGTCCATGAGTTTTTGTCAAAATTCTTGGTTAAGCCATTGCCGTGCTGCGTAAATCAGTGGTTTTACAACTCTTCTACAATTTCAACGGCGCAGCCGATGTAAGAGGCTGGGGTCATTTCCAGCAGTCGGGCTTTATCTCCTTCAGTCAGTTCAAGACTCTTAATGAAGTCGTGGATGGCTGACTGGTCGATGACTTTGCCGCGCGTCAGTTCTTTCAGTTTTTCATAGGGCTTTTCAATCCCCGCTTTGCGCATGACCGTCTGAATCGGCTCGGCTAAAACTTCCCACGCATGGTCGAGGTCCGCGGCCAACTTGGCTTCGTTAAGTTCAAGCTTACCGAAGCCTTTGATCGTCGAGCGATACGCCAGCAACGTATAGCCGAACGCCACGCCCATATTGCGCAAAACCGTCGAGTCCGTCAGGTCGCGCTGAAGGCGCGAGACCGGCAGTTTCTCCGACATGTGCCGCAACAGTGCGTTAGCAAGACCAATATTGCCCTCGGAGTTTTCAAAATCAATCGGGTTGACCTTATGCGGCATGGTGGACGAACCAATTTCGCCTTTGACTGTTTTTTGTTTAAAGCAGGCAAATGAAATGTAGGTCCAAACGTCGCGGTCAAAGTCGAGCAGGATGGTATTGAAACGCGCCAACGCATCGAATAGTTCGGCCATATAGTCGTGCGGTTCAATCTGTGTTGTAAACGGATTCTGCACCAGTCCGAGTTCGCCTTCGATCACTCGCTTAGCCAGCGCGGGCCAGTTCACATCCGGATAGGCGCTCAAGTGCGCGTTGTAATTACCAACCGCTCCGTTGAGCTTACCGCGAATTTCCAAGGTTTGGAAAACCTGCGCCGCGCGACGCAGGCGGCTGACAAAAACAGCCAGCTCTTTACCGATGGTCGTCGGTGACGCGGTTTGACCATGCGTACGAGCCAGTAGCGGAACGGCTTTCCACTGCTGCGCCTTGGCGGTTAGTCCGGCAATCAGATTATTCTGCTCAATAGCAAGAACGTCACGTCCCTGTTTCAGCATCAGCGCATGAGCAAGATTATTAATATCCTCCGACGTGCAGGCGAAATGCAGAAACTCACTCCGCTCTTCAAGCGTGGTGCCGACAATTTTTTCTTTTAGATAATATTCAACCGCTTTGACATCATGATTCGTGGTCTTTTCGATCATCTTAACCTTTTCCGCCTCGGCGGGAGTAAAACCGATGATAATGGCGTCGAGTTGCAAGGCTTCCTCTTTCGACAACGCGCGGCATTCTGGAATGTCCTTTTCAGCGCAAAGCTCTTTAAGCCAGAGAACCTCCACCAGCACGCGGCAACGAATAAGCGCATATTCAGAAAACGCGTCCTGCAGTTCAGCCACTTTAGATTCGTAACGCCCGTCAAGCGGACTCAATGCGGTAATCGACATAATTTTCTCCTGCCTCTGTCATTCATAAAAAGGGGTAGATTGGGATGCAGAATAGCAAGGAATAGCACATTTAGAATGAAAATCTACCCCCATTTTCACCCAAGGCGCGGCCAATCAGCGCATCTGCACACGACGTAGCACACCATCGGAAAATTTAATTGGAGGGATTTTGACAGGATAATGGACAACAGGATGATGAGATTGAATTTGAGAAAATTATTTTGTTGTCCATCATCCTGTAATACCAGTTGCGGTTAGGAATCGGTAAAAAGTAGAACGAGCGTCCCTCTCGTTTCTCCGCCTCGGAGGATCTCCCAGAGGCAGAAAAATATGGTACGAAACTTTAAGGGATACTGTGTACTAGGATGAACAGGATTTTTGAGTTTCTCATCCGGTCGATCCTGTAATCCTGTCAAAAATCAGCAAGCCGTCATGCAATGACTTATACGGAATCAACCTGATTAATATCGATAAATTTAAGATCTTTTACCACCCGCTGCGCTAGAGGAACCTCCGAGGGAGTCCGAGGGGCGGTTTAAAACTGGTTTCTGGAGGTTCTCTGTCCTGCTCCGATGTCTGCTCTAGCGAAGCGGGTGGTGAAAAATACTCATCATATTAATTTCGTATTAAGTCAGCGCCGCATTGACAATTTCTCTAGCCTCGGCCTGAATGCGAGCCAGATGTTCTTCGCCGAGAAAACTTTCCGCGTAGATTTTATAAATATCCTCGGTGCCAGATGGGCGCGCCGCAAACCAGCCATTTTCTGTGCAAACTTTCAATCCGCCGATCGCCGCGCCATTGGCCGGAGCCTGCGTCAACTTAGCCGTGATTGGTTCGCCCGCCATGGTTTTTGCCGTCACCTGCTCCGGCGAGAGAGTCAGTAGCTTCACTTTTTCTTCGCGCGTGGCGACCGCATCCACACGGGCGTAAACCGGGCTGCCGAATTTAGCCGTCAGTTCTTGGTAGTGCACGCCCGGATCTTTTCCAGTGACCGCAAAAATCTCACAGGCCAGCAAACTGAGAATAATGCCGTCTTTATCGGTGCTCCAAACCGTTCCATCTTTACGCAGGAAAGAAGCGCCGGCCGATTCCTCGCCGCCAAAACCGTACGAACCATCCAACAACCCGTTCACAAACCATTTAAATCCGACCGGCACTTCGCAAAGTGTACGCCCAAGATCGGCGGCGACGCGGTCGATCATGGACGAACTCACCAACGTTTTACCAACGGCAGCATCCTTCCGCCAACCGCTGCGATGCGTGAAAAGATAGTTAATGGCCACGGCCAAATAATGATTCGGGTTCATCAGACCGCTCGACCGAGTAACAATTCCGTGGCGGTCATAGTCCGGGTCATTACCAAAGGCGATATCAAAATCGTCTTTAAGACCAATCAAACTAGCCATAGCGTACGGTGAGGAACAATCCATGCGAACCTTCCCGTCGTGATCCACACACATAAAACTGAACGTGGGATCTACAGTATCGTTAATGATCGTAAGATTAATGCCATACTTTTCCGCAATCGGCTTCCAGTATCGCAACCCTGCGCCGCCCATCGCATCTGCGCAGATTTTCAGACCGGACAGCTTAATGGCCGCCATATCAATAACGTTTTCGAGATCAGCGACATAAGGCGTAATAAAGTCATAAGCAACCGTCGTTTCGGCGGCGAGCGCGTCGGGATAATAAAGCGACTCAACGTCCTCATTGTCGTCGGCCAGCAACTCATTAGCGCGGGTGGCGATCCATCCGGTCACATCGGTATCCGCTGGGCCGCCGTTCGGTGGATTATATTTGAACCCGCCATTATCAGGCGGATTGTGTGACGGCGTAATCACCACGCCATCGGCAAAGCCGGTTTTGCGGCCTTTATTATAGGCCAAAATGGCATGAGAAATAACCGGTGTCGGCGTGTATCCACCGTCTTTATCGATCATAGCCGTGACCCCGTTAGCTGCAAAGACCTGCAAAGCCGTCTTTTCTGCTGGAGTAGAAAGCGCGTGGGTATCCTTCCCGACGAAAAGCGGACCGGTAATCCCTTCCTTAACGCGGTATTCGCAGATCGCCTGCGAAATCGCCATAATATGATCCTCGGTAAAACTGGTATTCAGCGAAGAACCCCGATGCCCTGAAGTCCCGAACTCCACCCGCTGTGAAAGATCATTCACATCCGGCTGAGTTTCATAATAAAGGCTGATCAACTCAGCGATATTCGTCAGATTTTTCTTCGGCACGATTTTGCCAGCCAGCGGATGAATAGCCATACATTACGTCCTCCATTAAAAGTGAGCGGCCTGTTTAACAAAGGAAGCCAGTTTGTACAAGCGGAAGAATAATCAGGCCGCTGCACCGGCAGTCAACTCATAGACCATATCGCTGACAAAGCGCCGGAAGGATTCGTTTTAAGAGTAACAGGCACCACGGCCCAATGCTTCGGGACGTTGCCGAGCCACGGGAGGCCGAAATCTTTGGTCTCGGGATAGGGTTTGAGTTCAACGATCACGGGCGGCGAGCCAGTCGCGGCCTTTTTGGGTGAGGCGGTATTTTTGAAAACGACTGGTGGGCTTATCGGGAATGGTGCGCTCGATCCATCCGGCGGCCAGTAAGGGTTCCATATAGGCCTTGCGGAAATGTTCGCGATCCCGCATGGCCGCCGCTTCCTGAAGAGCTTCCCTTGTAGCGCCCTCGCCTGCTGCTTGCAGTATCATAACGACTTGCGCGGCGACTTGCTGAGTGACTTGCGGGGTGGACATGCCAAGCACGTCAGCAATAATCTGTAACGTGTTTGATTCTAGTGTTTTAACTTGCGGGGTGACTTGCGGGGTCTTGCGCCGGATGGTGATGATCCAGCAGCCGGAGTCGATCCGGATGTCGGGCTCGGACAACTCCGCCGCTTTGCACCGTTTGATCATGTCGCGAATGCCGGTTCCCATACTCTCGATATATTTGGTGAGGTACATCGGTTCGGCCAGCAGCGGATTGGCCGGTACAGACGGATGGGGAGCTTTCATTTTTTCAAGAGTCAGCGTCGGCGGCAGACTGCCCGGATTCCAGATTTCGAGCCGGTCTTTGAAGAGCATGACCTGCACACTGGCATGGCTGGTGTAGTCGCGGTGGCAGACGGCGTTGACGATGGCCTCGGCGACGACTTCCTGCGGGATTTCGTAGGCGGTCGGCACCTGAGTGCTTTCGGCCCGGGTGCCGGTCCACAGGTCAATTTTGGAAAGGACAAAGTCCTTGGCCTGATCGACCAAGTCAAAGACAGTGCCTTTGTAGACCTGATAGGAGGGAATCGGCTTTTCCACCTCGAAGCCGTGGAAGTGGGCGCATTTGACTTCGGAGGTGATCAGAAAGCGCTGAGGCTGTTTGCCAAAGAGCAGAATCGCCGCGTTCACAGGCCGCCCTTTGTCGAGCAGGTTGAGATGGGTGAGCACGTCGAGCGGCGGCGTATCTTCAGGCAGCGGAAAGCTACGCCCGCGGCGGGCCAATCCGAGAAAGCGGGAAATCTTTTCGTTGTCCAGATCTTCCAGCGTGGCATTGCGGCAGGCGGTGGCATCGAAGGGGGCAAAGCGGATCAGCTCGCGCTCTTCCAGTAACCGGATCAGGCTGGCGTAGACCCCGGCGATCAGCTCTTCGGAAAAATTGAACCGCTTGCGAATCAGCTCTGAACCCGCAGTTTCGATCAGACCAATCATTTTCGGGTGGCGATTCTGATCACTGGAACCCTTGACGTAGATGAGACGGGTTTTCCCAAGTTCCGTTGCCCGGTTGAATTCGCGGTGTGTCGCGGAAAGGCCTTCCGCGTCTTCCCGTCCATACTCACTGCCAAAAATTACAAGATAGATGTCGCACCGCTGAACTTCATCGAGATAGCAGGCGTCGGCACGCTGATCGTGCGGCGGGGATCTCCTCGAACAAAAAGACCTCGAAGAACCGGCGCAGCAGCGCAGCGCCGCGCAGGTAGTCGCGCAAGGCGGCGCGCTCTTCCGCCAGTTCCTTCTGAACACTGCTGATGAAAAGACGAACATTCATGCAGACTCTCCCGAACTCGCGCTGTCCCCAGATAAAAGAGACCATCTTGTTGTGTACTGCTTGATCCATTTTACCCGTCCTGTCATTCTATAAACTCCAAACCACGAGATTTTTATAAGAATTGGAACTCGTTTTACCGGATTCTTCTAAGTGATGGAAGCTGAACTTGAACTTTCGGCGAAGTTCCGGTGGCTTATATCACGCTCAAAGAAAATGTCCCTTGTTCCGCCCGTGATGTGCGTGCATTCTGTCTAGAACATCTCGGACGCCATGAGGTGCCTAGGAAAATAATATTATGAAATGGGAAATTGATAAAGAACAGGCCGTGCAACATTTAATGGATCTGCTGGCCGCCGAAGGACCGAGCCACGGCGAAGGGCCGGTGGCAGACGTCGTAAAACAAAAATTGTTAGCAGCCGGTTGTCAGCCGCAGTGGATCTTTGAAAATGTCAGTCGGAGGCGGTTGTCGAAAGATTTTACCATCGGCAATCTAGTCGTAAAAATTCCCGGTACCGTAAAAGCCCCACGCATTATGTTTTCGGCTCACCTAGACACGGTGCCGCTCTGCCGCGGCGCGGTGCCAGTTAAAAAAGGGAACCGAATTGTTCCGCAAGGGAAAACCGGTCTCGGTGGCGATAATCGGGCGTCGGTGGCCGCCGTGGTCACCATGGCGGAAACGATACTGAAAAATAATTTGCCGCATCCGCCCATCACCCTGCTCTTCACGGTCAGCGAGGAAAACGGACTGCACGGCGCCAAAGCATTTGAACCGTCCGAAGGCGGCAATCCGGCCATGTGCTTCAACCTCGACGGTAGCGGAAGACGCAACGGCGTCATCGGCGCGCTGGGCGCTATTCGCTGGGTCGCTAAAATCCATGGGAAAAGCGTCCACGCCGCCGTTAACCCCGAAGGCGGAGTTTCGGCGGCCATCATCGCCGCACGCGCCATCGCTGAAATGAAAGCAAAAGGATACTTTGGCCGAATTTCAAAAGGCTCCTGCACGGGCACGGCCAACGTCGGGTCAATGAACGGTGGCGAAGCGGATAACCAAGTAATGGATTTTCTGAAGGTAACCGGCGAGTGTCGCAGCCATAATCCTGCGTCACTCCAGAAAATTTCCACGATTTGGAAAACAGCCTTTGAAAAGGCCGCCCGCGAACTGAAAAACGATCAAGGCGAATGCGGATCAGTTGATTTTATTACCGCCAGCGACTACCGCAGCTTCCGGCTAAAAAAGAGCGCACCGGTCGTTCAACGCTTTCTGCGCGCTGCGCCGCTGGCTGGTCGTACAGCAGACGTTGAAATCATCAGCGCCGGGCTCGATGCCAATATTTTGAACGAAAAAGGTATTCCTACG
>JBBQSL010000142.1:0-8534 GCA_038213895.1 Kiritimatiellales bacterium
CTCTATCTCTCCGGCACGCCCTTCAAGGCGCTGGCCACGGGCGAGTTTATTGAAGAGCAGATTTTCAATTGGACCTACACCGACGAACAGCGGGCGAAGGAGGAGTTTGCGACGAAGAATCCCGCCACATGGAACCCCTACGGCGCACTGCCGCAGATGCGGCTACTCACCTACCAGATGCCAGATGAACTGGTCGCCATCGCGAGCGCGGGGGAGTTCGACGAGTTCGACCTCAACGAGTTTTTCGAGGCATCGGGCACGGGCACCAAGGCGCAGTTCAAGCACAAGAGCGACGTGCAGAAGTGGTTGGACATCATCCGTGGCGGGTATGCGCCGAGGGCGGTGGAGCATCTCAAGACCGGCACCCGGCCGCCGTTTCCGTATTCGGACGTGCGCCTGCTGCCGTATCTCCAGCACTCGTTCTGGTTCCTGCCCAACGTCGCGGCCTGCCACGCGATGGCGAGTCTGCTGGCCGAGAAGCACAACGTCTTCTGGCACGACTACGACGCGCTCGTCGTCGCTGGCGCTGCGGCGGGCATCGGGCTGGCCGCGTTGCC
This sequence comes from Kiritimatiellales bacterium, assembly GCA_038213895.1. Lineage (GTDB taxonomy): Bacteria > Verrucomicrobiota > Kiritimatiellia > Kiritimatiellales > Tichowtungiaceae > Tichowtungia. Next base: position 558 of record JBBQSL010000142.1, read on the forward strand.
GCCCGTGCGTGAGGCCATCGGCAGCGGTTTCGACACCAAGACCATCACGCTTTCGTGCGGCAAACTCACCTCGGGAGTAACGGTGCCGCAGTGGTCATCCATCCTGATGCTGCGCAATCTGAAGTCACCGGAGACTTACTTCCAGGCGGCGTTTCGCGTGCAGTCACCGTGGTCTATTAAAAACCCCAACGGCGACAACCCGAACGAAGAGGAGATTCTAAAGCCAGCCTGTTTCGTGTTCGATTTCGCTCCTACACGCGCCCTGCGACAGCTTTCGGAGTACGGAATCGGGCTCTCGCCCAACGAGCCGAACCCGGAGAACGCGGTCAAGGACCTCGTGTCGTTCCTGCCTGTGCTGGCCTACGATGGCGCGAATATGACGCAGGTTGACGCGGGCGGTATCCTCGACATCGCGATGGCTGGAACTTCGGCCACGTTGCTCGCGCGCAAGTGGGAAAGTGCACTGCTCGTGAATGTGGATAACGACACCCTGCGCCGCATCCTCGACGACCCCGAAGCGATGGCCGCCATGGCGCGCATTGAGGGCTGGCGCGCGCTCGGCGACAACATCATCGAAACCATCATCAACAAGAGCGAGCTCGTGAAGAAGCTAAAGGATAAGGCGAAGGACAAGGACTTGACGGCCAAAGAGAAGAAGGAACTAACCGAGGAGGAGAAGGAATATAAGTCCAAGCGAAAGATGATCCAGGAGAAGCTCATCAAGTTCGCGACCCGTATTCCGGCCTTCATGTATCTGACCGATTTCCGGGAGAACACGCTGCAAGACGTGATCACCAAGATTGAGCCCGGCTTGTTCGAAACGGTCACGGGACTGACGGTGAAGGATTTTCACTTACTCGTGAGACTTAAAGTATTTAACACCGAGCAGATGAATCAGGCCGTATTCGCGTTCCGGCGGTACGAAGACGCGTCTCTTCGTTACACGGGGATCGAGAGCCATGAGGGACTGACTCATTACGGGCTGTACGACACGGTGACAGCGAGGGATTAGCGGTCGTGATTTGCTTGATCGGGTAAACGGTCGGTATTCTATCGAATGTCGAAGCCGGAATCGGTCTAGGCGGACTACTTGAACGCTTCTGCAAGCGTACGACGCTTACCTGGTGCAATTAGGAGATGGTCGAATCCGGCTTCATAGAGCATGGTCTTGCAAGCTTGAATATTTCGTCCACGGTGTCCGGTCGTGTCCTCTTCCGTATCCCGAGGGTTGGCGCCAGCTTCTGCATAGACAACGTTGGCACCAGACGTAAGGCCGATGAGGTTTGGTTCGTGCACGGCAATGTTTTTGGTGTCCGGGCAACCCAGACTGGCTAAGGTTACCACCGCCGTAATCTGGGCAAGCCGAAGCTCGGTGATTTGTCCCTGTTCTGCAAGCGGGGAGCCGGGAATATAAACTCTGCGCATGGCCGCGTGCTGAAAGCAGCCGTATTCGATGCCAAGGAACAACTGCTCGACCAGCTCTTCTGAACTGTGCTCAGGACCGATAGGTTCGCAACAGTAATACCAGTCCAGGCCAGCGTCCTTGATCGTCCGGACTGTGCGTTTCCGTTGTTCGGGATCCAAGGCGGTATCTTTGCCTTTACGCAGTCGGCACACGTGATAGGCGCCGTTGACCCCGGCTTTTTTTAACTCATCCGCTTGGTTGCGATCAAAATCACCAATGTTGACAATGAGTTGAGGCCTCTCCGGCATTATTGCGCGGATTCTGCGCACAATGTCGAGTAGACGCTCAAATTCGAACGTATGCATTGTCATCAGAAAAAGCGCATAGAGGTCGCCAGACTGTGTGAAGAGTTTTGCCGCAGTAAGAACCTCGTCGGCGGACATCGTTTTCGCCGTGAAGTTCGAATGGCCTTCACCGAAGCTACAGAATTTGCACTGCCCCGGACACTTGTCTATTTCGATCCCGATCTGCCCCAAAATGATAGCCTCGTTACCGAATCGTTGCCGGTTGGCCGTATCCGCCACGCTACGGATTAGCGCCGCTTCTGGGGAGGTGGACTCGCAGTCCAGCAGGGTTCGGCATTCTTCTTTTGAAGGCGCAATCCCGTCTTGTGTGCGTTGCAAAATCGTCATGATCTTCGCGTCAACCCTCATCTTTACTCCTGTTCCAACAAGTAATAGCAGAACGAATTTCAATTCCGGTTCGGTTCCGGCAGATTTTCTGGTTCGCAGGCAGACTAAGAAATGAAGCCGGCCTTGGCAACCAAGGAAACGTGTTGGTTTTGATCCAGTCAGGTTTGAAGATTTTTTATAGGTTTTTAACTTTTACAGTTTGACGTATTCCATCCGGAAGTGTTACGAATTAATTTTTAATAACACAAAGGAGGTTTGACGGTGAAGGGATTGAAGCAAGTTGGGGCAGTTTTTCTGATGGTTACCGGCGGTTCGGCTTTTGCCTGGCGTCCGCTTACCATTGACGAGGCCTATCCGATGGAACTGGGGAAGTTTGAGTTGGATGCCGGTGTAGCGTATGCACATGATTCCGAAGTGAAGGCTTGGGAATCCCCGGCCGGGCTAACGGCTGGGATTTTGCCGAATATGGATGCCTGTGTTGGCTTTGGCGGTATGTTCGAAGAACGCAAGACAGGGGACGGTCACGACTGCGTGTCTGGCTGTAGCGATTTCGGGCTGGGCACCAAATGGATGTTTTTAAAGGAGAAAGAATCACTTCCGGCGATGTCGCTTGTAGCGGTGGTCAAACTTCCAACTGCCGACGACTCCAATGGTCTGGGTACTGGCAAGCCCCATTACGATTTGACCTGGATGGCCTCCAAAAAGCTGGGTGAAAAAACAGGCATTCATGTAAATGCCGGTTACTGCTGGGCTGGCCAGCCGGAAGGCGAGGAGGGCGGCGATGTGGTGCATTATGGTCTGGCGTTAGATTATCAGTTAACGGAATCGGTACAGTGGGTCGGTGAAGTGTTTGCTGAAAAAGAGTTGCAGGACGATACGCAGACGTGTGTTCAGTACAATACCGGTTTCCGCTGGAGTGCCTCTGACAGTCTGACGCTGGATATTGCCGCCGGTTCGCGCCTGCGCGGCGATGAAGCGCCGGATTTCACCGCCACCACCGGACTTACTTGGGCGTTTGGACTTTAACTTAAATATGGAGAACAACTATGCACATGGCTGATGCTTTAATATCTCCCGCCGTCGGTGTAATAATGTGGGCGGCGACCGCCGGACTGATTGCGTGGTGCGCGAAAAAAGTGAAGGAACTGCGCGACGACCGGCTAGTTCCGATGATGGGCGTACTGGGCGCGTTTGTTTTTACGGCGCAGATGATCAATTTTACGATTCCGGCGACCGGTTCGAGCGGGCATCTGGGCGGCGGGCTTTTGCTGGCGGCGCTTCTCGGTCCGCACGCCGCGTTTCTGGTAATCGCTTCCGTGCTGACGGTACAGGCACTATTTTTTGCCGACGGCGGTTTGCTATCGCTGGGTTGCAATATTTTCAATCTTGGTTTTTTCCCGGCGTTTATTGCTTACCCGCTCGTTTATCGGATTATTGCTGGCGGCGCACGTAGCGGAGTGCGGCTTTGGACTGCGGCGATGGCTGGCGCTGTGATCGGCTTGCAACTCGGTGCATTCGGCGTGGTGCTGGAAACTACCGCCTCCGGAATTTCGGATCTGCCATTCAGCACGTTTGTTCTTTTGATGCAGCCGATTCATCTGGCTATCGGTTTGGTCGAAGGGCTCGTTACAGCGATGGTTGTATCTTTTGTCGCTCGGGCTCAGCCGGAAGCTCTGGCTCCGGTTTCCGGAGGCTGGAAGCAGACTCTTCCCGTCGTTTCTAAATTATTGATCATCGCCTTGCTCGTCGGCGGGGCGGTCAGTTGGTTCGCTTCGACGCAGCTCGACGGGTTGGAATGGTCGATTAAAAAAACGACCGGGCATGAAGAAGTATCTGCTTCAGAGGATGGTATTCATTCCGGCCTGGCGAAGATGCAGGAGAAAACCGCATTTCTGCCGGATTATGGATTTAAAACCGCCGAACCGGAAGCGGCGGTTGCGGCCGAAGAGACTCCGGCGCAGTGGCCCGCTGTTAACGTTGGTACTTCATTTTCTGGACTCATCGGCGGACTGATCACACTTGTTTTGGCCGGTCTGATCGGGTACAGCTTGTCACGCCGCAAACCGGCGTGAGGAGTTTGTGAAACGATATTTTGAAGTTGGTCAAATGGATGAGCTCGGGCGTATGGATACGCCCGTGCATCGTCTGGACGCACGAATCCAAACGGTCACCACCGCCGTTTTTATTGTGATCGTGATGTCATTTCCGCGCTATGCGATTTCCGCGCTGATGCCACTATTCATTTATCCTTTTACGCTGTTGGCCATCGCGCGGATTCCGCCGGGATTTATCCTAAAGAAAGTCGCCATTGCTTTACCTTTTGCGTTGTTCGTCGGATTGTTTAATCCGCTGCTCGACCGGCAGACGGCGCTTCAGATTGGAAGTTTTGAAATTTCCGGCGGTTGGATTTCCTTTGCCTCCATTATGCTTCGTTTTGTACTGACCGTGAGTGCCGGACTCATTCTGATTGCGAGCACCGGTATTCATCGCTTATGCGCGGGGCTTGAGCAGATGGGTGTCCCAAAGCTGTTTGCGGTACAATTGCTTTTCCTCTACCGGTATCTTTTCGTGATTGGCGATGAGGCGTTGCGGATGCTCCGCAGTGTGCAGGTGCGGTCGGCGGGTGGAAAAAAGCTGAGCCTGCGTACGTACGGCATGTTGATCGGTCATTTGCTTTTGCGTTCCATGGATCGTGCCCAGCGTATCTACCGCGCCATGGCCAGTCGCGGCTTTGACGGACAGATTTGTGTCCTGCGTCGAACCCGCCCCGGCTGGCGAGACGCCGTTTACGCATTCGGCTGGATCAGTTTCTTTATTATTGTGCGACGATGGAATCTCGCCGACGGTCTTGGCCGCTGGCTGACAGGAAACGGATTATGAGTAATCAGATGATCGAACTTCAGAACCTTTTCTTTAACTATCCCGACGGGACGGAAGTGCTGCGCGGCATTTCCTGCCGGATTCCTCACGGTGAATCTGTCGCTATTGTGGGCGGTAACGGTGCTGGAAAATCGACGCTGCTTCAGCATCTGAACGGCTGTCTTATGCCGACCAGCGGCAGCGTACTGCTCGGAGGCAAGCCGCTCACGCGTGAAACGCTGACTGAAGTTCGCCGCGCCGTCGGTTTAGTTTTTCAAGAACCGGATGATCAGCTCTTTATGCCCACCGTTTTCGATGATGTCGCCTTCGGCCCGCTGAATCTCGGACTGCCGCCCGAAGAGGTAGAGCCGCGCGTTATCAGGGCGCTGGAGCGCGTCGGTATGCTGCATTTGCGCGACCGTCCACCGTATAAACTCTCTGGTGGCGAAAAACGCGCCGTTTCCATCGCAACGGTTCTCGCTACATCGCCTGATGTGCTGGTGATGGACGAGCCGTCATCCAATCTTGATCCGCGCGCCCGCCGCCGTTTGATCGAATTGCTCAGAGGGTTTGAACAAACCTTGGTGATTGCAACGCATGATCTAGAGTTGGTCGTCGAAGTCTGTCTGCGCGTGATCGTATTAGATCGTGGCGTTATCGTGGCCGATGGTCTGCCTGCTGAGGTCTTTGCTGATGAATCTAAAATGCTCGCGCACGGACTGGAACGTCCGCACATTCTGCGGCACATCCATCCGCATCATTAAATTTGAGTAGTCATCTTAAATGATACCCATTGCGGGTGAAGATCGGTATTTATTCATTCGGGTAGGGATGGCTCGCCGAGCCGTCCGAACGCACGCCAAGCCGACTGAGTAGGGGAGCCATTCCACCGTGCGGCTCGCCCGGCGGTCGCTCCCTACCCTTTGTCTTTTTACCGACCATTATGCGTGATGGGTATGAGGAGCTTTGGTCAGCTGACAAAAACTGCCTCAAGTTAGCCTCTCAGATAAGCGAGTCGCTTTGGTTCGGGAAATTTTTCGATGGCGTAGCGAAGCATGGTGCGCGGCATCTTTTGGCAGTGGAGGAGCAAAAAAGTTTCTTCGACTTGCAGGTCACGTTTGCCGACTTCGCGGAGCATCCAGCCGACGGCTTTGTGCATCAGATCTTCTGGATCATTTAGCAGAATTTCTGCAATCGCCAAGGTGTCGGTAAACTGATTCCGGCGGATAAAGTGGAAGGTGGCAATGATGGCGATACGCCGCTCCCAAAGGCTTTTGGATTTCGCCAGTTTATAGAGTGGCAGGTGGTTACGTTCAAATAGGTGTGCGCCAGCAATATGTTCGGCGGTGACATCCACTACATCGCCCAGCGGCGTTTCAATTCGCTCTTTGGCTAGTTTCCTAAGTACTGGAACGCGAATACCCAGAAAAAGGTCGCCTTCGCCGTACTGTCCGGGGCCTATTTTGAAAAACCGTTGTGCGTGTTCGGCATCTGTTTTATTTTCAATCTCCTTTAGTCGGGTTGTCATTCTTTTTAAAATAGTGTCGTGACGATGTTCGGAATTGGCATGGACGATGATCGGTTTGTCTATGTTATATTTTTTCGATGGCATGATAGAGTTTATTAAGTGGTATGGTTCAGGTGATAGCATTTAGTTTAAAAATGAGGGGACGTTATGTCAAAGATACGCACACTTTCTTTTATGGCACCGCTTTCTGGTCCGCTGGTGGCTTTGCAAGATGTCCCAGACACCGTTTTTGCTCAAAAGCTGGTGGGCGATGGGATATCCATTGATCCGGTGACGAATCGGCTGCTGGCCCCGTGCGCTGGCAAAATTACCCAGATTCATCCGTCGCAGCATGCCGTGACGATTATGACTGAATCTGGGTTGGAGCTAATGGTTCATATTGGTATCGATACCGTGAATTTAAAGGGCAAAGGATTTTCAGCTAAAGTCAAAGAAGGCGCTCAGGTGTCCGTCGGCGATTTGCTGATTGAGTTTGATATGGATTATGTGGCGCTGAACGCCAAAAGTCTTTTGACGCAAATGGTGGTGACGAATGGGGGGCCAATCCGTTATCGCTTTTGCTCCGGATGGGTTAATGCCGGTGAGGATTGCGCGTTCGAAGTTATTTTGAGCGAGACTCAGGCGGCGGAGGAAACTCAGAAGTTGTCCGGCCCGGTAATTTCATCTGAACCCGTCGCTATTCTCAACCCGTCAGGACTTCATGCTCGGCCCTGCGCAGTGCTGGCTCATGGGGCAAAGGCCTTTTCGGCCTCCGTGGAGATTCTTTGCGGGGATCGTAAGGGTAATGCCAAGAGTGCTACCGCGTTGATGAAGATGGATGTCGCCAAGGGCGATTATGTTTTGATCCGAGCTAGTGGTCGTGATGCGGCGGCGGCGGTTGTGGCGCTGGAAGAGTTAATTCATGGCGGGCTAGGGGAATCCGTTGTAATAACAGTCGCGGCGGTAGCGGGTGGGCCGATTTCCGGACAGATGAAGGGTGTCTGTGCTTCCAGTGGAATGGCGGTCGGAAATGTATTTAAGCTCAAAAAAATGGTGCTAGAAGTGGAGGAATACGCCGAGGGTGATCAACGTAAAATTTTTGAAGGCGGATTGAAACAGGCGTGTAGCGAAATCTTGGTCCTAATGGCTTCCGCTGAGGTTCATGACGGGGATATTTTTAAAGCCCACCTTGAAATGCTGGAAGATCCTGAACTGTTGGAAGCAACCTATGCGGAAATCGATCGCGGAAAGAGCGCGGCGTTTGCCTGGCAGAAAGCTTATACAGCACAGGCAGAAATTTTGGCTGGGTTGAAGAATGAAATGCTCGCGGCTCGGGCCATTGATTTACGCGACATCGGATATCGAGCCTTACGGATTATTTTTGGCCGTGCCGATGAAGCCATCGTTTTTCCAGATCAGGCGATTGTATTTGCCGAGGAACTGTCGCCGTCGCAGATGGCGGCACTCGATCGCACCAAGGTTCGCGGACTATGCATGGTCGGCGGCGGTACATT
>JBBQSL010000143.1:0-8516 GCA_038213895.1 Kiritimatiellales bacterium
AGGGCGTCAACCGGCAAGGTCTTCACTACAGCCTGTTTTGAAACACGAACCCCTGCAAATAAAGGGCGAAACGACGCTCACCCCCTCGAAAAAAGGCGCTTTTACCCGCGAACAGCGAAAGACGGGTTAATATTCATGTATCCATACGAAGCCCCTGAAGCGGTGTTGTCGACATAACCACATTGAAATTAACAGTTTGTAAAATCCACGTTTTTTTATTGAATCTGTAAAGACTCTGTGGGATGGTTCCCTCATGAAATATAATCGGCATCTTAGAAATCAGCTCATATCGTCGGCTGAGCAATTTCCCGTGGTGACCGTGGTGGGTCCTAGACAGTCCGGCAAGACAACGCTGGTTCGGGATGTTTTTCCGCTCAAAAGCTACCGCTCTCTGGAAAATCCGGACATCCGTGCGTATGCGATGAACGACCCGCGAGGGTTTCTTGATGAACTGGACGAAGGAGCGATTTTGGATGAAGTGCAACGCGTCCCGCATTTGCTTTCCTATCTTCAGCAGCGGGTCGATGAAAACAATGCTCCGGGTCGGTTTATCCTGACCGGCTCTCAGCATTTTCTTCTCATGGAAAATATCAGTCAGTCCCTTGCCGGGAGAACGGCAGTTCTCACGTTGCTTCCGCTAAGTCTTCCAGAGCTGGCGGGGAAAACAGATCCGCTTGCGATGGAGGAACTGATTTGGAAGGGGTTTTATCCCCGTGTGCATGAGAATCCCATTGATCCCTATGCGGCCATGAGGGACTACTTCCAAACCTATGTGGAGAGGGATGTCCGGCAACTTTTGAAAGTGCATGATTTGCTTTCTTTTGAGACGTTTGTCCGGCTTTGCGCCGGACGGGTTGGTCAGTTGCTCAACCTGACTTCGCTCGCAAATGACGCCGGAATATCACCGACCACGGCGAAGGAGTGGATCAGTATTCTGGAAACCAGCTTTGTCCTTTTCCGGATGGCCCCGTGGCACGCCAACATCAGTAAAAGGCTGATCAAAACTCCGAAACTGTATTTTCATGACGTAGGTTTGGCCGCATACCTGTGCGGAATCGAGCAACCTGCGCAGGTTCTCACGCATCCGTTGCGGGGCAACCTGTTCGAGAATATGGTTGTGTCCGATCTTCTGAAGCGGCGTTTCAATAGCGGACGTGACAGTCGGCTCTGTTTTTTCAGGGATCAAACGGGCAATGAAGTGGATCTTCTTTTTCCCGACGGCCCCGGATTTATCCCGATCGAAATCAAGTCAGGGAAGACCGTTCATTCAGACTGGTTTAAGGGATTGAATTATTTTGCTGAATTGCGGGGCGAATCGTCGGCTCCGGGAGTGCTGGTGTACGGGGGTGATCTTCTACAAAAACGAACCGCTGGAACGGTGTGCGGCGTGTGGCAGATGGATCAGGTTTTAAACGAACGGCAGGAATTTCCGTCTTGTCGGTGACAAAGTCGCAGCGTCAACCGGACGCCTTACCGGAATGGCTGCGCCACTAACCTTGAACCTGATTTCTTTGGCTATTTTGTTGTAGTGGAGTGAATGATTATTGCGGAATGATGAGCACTGGTTTTATGGTGTGCGTGATAATCGGCATGGTCGGATTTTTGATTCTCCAGAGTAGGGCGTCGACGGATAGTTGTCCGATCTCTTTGCTGAAGAAGTCGATGTCGATCGTTTTGGGCGTGACCGATGTGTTGCCAGCAATCATGGGGAGGTCTTTCATGGGCGTGATTCCCCGACGCATCAGTTCGCGGTGAATAAAATCTCCTAAATCGTTGGCAACGAAAAGTCCATCTGGGTGAGGGGTCAGCTGTTTAAATAAATCGATCAGCAGCTTGGCCTGCTCTTCTTTTTCCGGCTGATCGAGGGTTTCAGGGTAATGCAGCACGGAGCAGTTGACGTTATGGCTTTTGGCAGAGGCTTCAAATCCAGCAGCACGCGATTGCCAGTAAAGCGGATTCTCATGCTCGGGCGTGTAGCTGATGCAGCAAAGTTGTTTGCAGTTTTGCTGAATTAGATGTTGGGCGGCAAGCCTTCCTATCAAGTTGTGATCCGGTTGAACGTGATCACCAAACGCTACAGAACCGGATTGCAACAGCCAGACGGCGGGGAATTTCCGGATCCGGGCGCAGATAACTGGCGAGGGCTCCGGGCCATGGAGCAGCACCCCGTCAATTTTTCCATCGAGAAGACATTGCGGGATATGATCCGGCGCGGTGATGTGGTCGACAGTCAAGTGGGCTCCCATTGGCTTGAGGTTGTGTAGAATTCCCAAAACCATTTCTCGGCCTGTTTCCGAGAAGGCAGCGTTGGAGTAACCTGTCCAGATCAAGGCAATCGTACGATGTTTGAGCGGTGAAGTCGCCGAGGATCGTTTTTGTTGCCGCGTGGAGGGTTTGTAGCCCAGTTTGTCGATAGCGCGCAGAATTTTCTCACGAGTTTCATCCTGCACAACCCCGGTATTGTTAATGACTCGGGATATGGTAGCGGTGGATACACCCGCCTCTAAAGCTACTTTTTTAATCGTCATGGTCTTCTTATGCCGTTCTGAATGGATGAATTCAAGTTTTTCGGAAGAGCCGGACAGGCCTAAAGAGTCCGCTGGGCCGAGTTTCCTTTTCCCACGACTCTAGAATTCGGACATAGCGCGCGCCCTCCGGAGAATAAATGGAATCGACCCGGCTTAGATAGTCCGGGCTGGCAAACAAATTGCTCAGCGTGTTGCTGACCTCGACGATTAAAACGTTTTTTTCAGCCAAGGCGTCTGCCGGAAGAGTGAAGGTGAACGGTGCCCAGAGTTTACGCCCGATGGGCTGTCCGTTAACGGAGACGGAGCAGGCACTTTTGACAGTGCTCAGATCAATCATCCAGTTTTGCTGCTGGTCTTTGGATGAGAGATCAAATTGGGTTTGGTAGCGGACGGTTCCGGTGAAGTCCTCGCCGAGGAATGTACACCAGTCTTTTAGTTCGGTTTTTTGGAAGTTTTTTTGCTCGGGCAGGATGGTTCTGATTTTATCGTTGTCGATGACCGTTTTTTCTGCGATTTGGAAGATCCAGTCAGCCAGAACTGTGTAAGTGGGTTGTTGCGCTGGGGACGCAGTAGCCATGTTTTTAGTGAAGCGGTAGACGTGAGACTCCCACGGAGCCAAAGCAAGCGGTAATTGAATCTGGCCTTCGTTGAGTTCGCCGTACTCCGGAATGATATTTCCGGATTCCGGATCGAGCCGTTCGGGAGCCGTCGTTGCGGAAAAAAGAACTGTGGTTTCAATCGGATCGTTTCCTTCGTTGACCAGAAAGTAGATGGATTCTTCGGAAAGATTCCGTTTACACACTCGCAGGTTGGGTTGCGGGGTGGCTGTGCGGAGCAGGGGCGTTTTCGGAGTGCCATGGGATAGAACTCTTCCGCCCGCCTGTTTAAATCTTTCAACCGTGGTCTGTGCGTCGGCTTCCATCCAATCTGTTTCCGGAATAATCAGTGTGGTGTAGGCCATGCGGCCGACGATCAATTCGCCTGTCGGCGAAACCGTTGCTTCTTTCAGGGCTGTGTCGTCAACAAAGTCAAAATCGTGCTGGGTTTCGAGCAGAGTCTGGGCAATGGACTCCTGTGCTTCAATGGCTCGACTCTGCCACGGTTCGCCGGCCCAGATGCTGCGCATGTCGAAGTAAACAGCCGTGCGGCATTCGGGGGTTCCGCAGGAGAGCAGGTAGCTAAGGCGCGCGGTGTAGAGATAGGCGACATCCATGTATTTCCACAGCGGGCCGAAGTATCCGAAGACCGGGCGGCTCCATTGGTAGTGAATGTCCGGATTTGGCGAATAGCCCCAGAGGAGGAATAGGTTGATGCCCCGCACCAGCTCGTGATCAATCGTCCACTTGAAAATAGCCGGAGTGACCGCGCAGCTCGATGCGCCGAAGGGCATGCTGCTACAGTATCTTCCGGTTTGCCGCGCAATGCTGGAGGCATATTTTGGGAAATGATGACTGCGCTTGAGGGGGTGTGATTCTTGAAAAATAGAGTCTATGCCGGGAATATGAAATTGCCGCCAGCTGCGAAGCAGGTGGCCGTGGCCTCCCTCCATAAAGCGTCGGGGATCGTGTTCGAGCAGCAGGTGGCCGCCTGAGACGACTTGATTTTCATCACACCATTCAAAAATGGGTTTGAGATAATTCGTTTCGAACAGATGGGCGAGTAGATCAAAATAATCCACGCGAGCCTGCGCTGTTTCCGTTGGGAGCGTGGTGAGGGTTTCATCGGTGAGTTGCGGCAGAAACGATTCGATCCGGTAGCCGTATCGTTCGGCAAAAAGTTTTTCCAGATCAGGTGTCCAGATGAACTCTTTGATCGGGTCGTGTCCGATGCCGCCGAAGGTCGGCTCATCGGCGTAAATCCACGGCATGCAGGCGGGCAGGGTGCCGCCGAACGCTTCTTTGTGTTTTTGATGAACTAGTTCAACGACTGCATTGCCAACGCCTGGGTTGAGCAGGTCTGGCTGCGGGGTAGCCGGATTGATGGAGCCTTTCTGCAAGGGTTCGAAGTGAAGAGGGTCGGCTGGGGTCGGGCGGAGCGTCTGACGCATCCATTGGACTCCGCCCTGTTTCAGAATCTTCCCGCCGGCCTGACCGGAGGGCCAGCCGGATTCGTCGTGAAGGATAATAGGCCGGCCGCTTGCTTCGGCAGCCGCCTGAATGGTTTTAAGCGCCTGCCAGTATTCGGGGGTGTCATAATCGATGCCGAGGGTGGAGCCAGTATATTTTTCGTAGCGCGATGCCGGAATCAGCCACGGAGCCACCCGTCCGACGCCTTTATCTTTCAGGTCGTTGAATTTTTCAGTCAGGCCGCACAGATCCTCTTCACACAAAATCGGAAACAGAACTCCGGGCCTGAAAAACAGCGGCGGGTCTTTGAAGTCATTTGGGTTGAAGCTTTTCAGCTGGTTCTGACAGAGATTGTTTTTCATTTTGGAACACTGACGCGGAAGTTTTTTATTTTGGAGGCGCGAGTCCACATCAGGCGCAGACCGATGCGGCCTTCGTCAATCGGCGGCAACTTGTCGTTGTGCCAATGAAAGTAGCGAGTTTTTTCCGCATTGCTGATGCGCATGTAGATATCCCGGTCTTGCTTGATGACTGTAAATTGGTGAGGGACGCCGGTCGCAAAGAAACCGTTATGGAAATAATCCGGTGCGAGGTCACTTCCTTCCAATCCGGTTTTGTGTGGCATGTAGCGGCGAGCCCGGATGTAGTCGTCGGTCACATCTTTTTCGTTGGGGAAGGCGGCGTAGCTGATATGGTAGGTGTTCATGCAGTCGAAGTAGAGCTTCATGGCCGGGACACGCCGCAGGTCGGCCCACTCGGCAATATCCTTCTTATAAGGGCCTTCGCCGCTACCGGTCGCTTCAATGTAAAGAATGTTGACCCCGCCGCTAACTGAATCCAAACGGGTAAATTCATAGTCGATTTTCAGGTCGCCTTTAAACTCTTCTTTAGTCCAGAGCACCATATGGCCAGCATCGTTAATAACCGGTCCGGCGGTCAGTTCGATTCCGTCAGGCGTGTTGATGGCTGTGCCGACTTCGCCGTCGAGGATCCATTTTTCACGCCAATCTCCGGTGAAAGGATCGGAGAAAATCTTCTTCCACTTTCCGGTAGCGACCTGTTCAAAGGCCGTTTGGTCCGGTGAGACTGGGGTTGAACGTTGGGTTGTGCATCCGACCAGAAAAAGTCCGGTTGTCAGTGTCATTATGATTTCCATACTTGTCATACTTATCTCCTTAATTGTTTTTTTACAGAATCATGGATAGCCGAATAATTTTTTTTCGGTGCACGGTTTTCTTAATGATTCTGCTATCCATGATTCTGTCGAATTTTAATAGAAATTATTTTGTCCTTAATTATTTTGATCCTATTCTCTTTTTGGTTGCGGTTTTAAAATCATTCTATTTTAGCGCCAGAAGACCCACCACGGTTTTTTTGAAAAATCGAGGTCGAGTGTTTCGTCGTCGTATCCAATGTGAATTTTACCGCTACCGTATTTTGATTTCAAGTACGGGCTGGCGAAGGTCATCGGATATTCATAGTTGATATACTCGCCGCCGATTTTCGGTATTTCGATGCTCGCGGCGTTGAATACCATTTCCGGAGCATCTTTTCCCGGTGGCGTGAAGACCAGTTCATCATATTCAGGGACTACGGTTTTATAGAGCGTCAGGCGGGCATTTTTAACGGCATTTATAAAACTGTCGAAGCTGCCGTACGAGCCCCTGTCGCCACTTTGGATGATAACGGGAGTGAATTTATCTTTTAGGATGAGGATGCTTTTGTCCTTATTCCATGAATAACTGTTTTCGCTCAGTTTGACGGTGGGATCCTCATGCGGTCTTTGCATATAGTTTGTGCGTTCCGGATGTTGGGTTTTCGCTTTATCGATTTCGAATGCCGCATCCCTGATCACGGGGCGCACCGCAGCATAGACAGCACCTTTTTTGAAGAAAATCCAGCCTGCTTCTTCTTTAACGGTATCCCAAGCGTTACCAATGTAAACACCTTGATTGCTTGGCGTTTCCGAGGTTGGAAACCACTCTGGACTTAACTGTAGAAAGCTCCGACTTCTTTGAAAAATAAGGGTATTTTCATGTTGTGATGTTTTGTACATCTCCTCCATGGAAATTGTGCCGTTTTTTTCCGGATGATCGGGATCAATAGCGAGTCCGACAGGAACAATGCGCGCCTTTGCATCTTCGGTCACCGTCATCCCGTGCCAGCGACCTGACCGGCTTAAGTGTGACTGCACGGCGAGGGGATGATCCATTTGTGTGCCGAGCGTGTAGAGCGGCGTAACATAGACATATTTCAGGAAACGCGAATTCGGTTCAATCACCAGACTTCGTTCGGTTCCGGCCGGGCGGGGGAGCTTATTGACTTCTTCGCCGATGCCTCTGCTTTGATAGACGAATTTTCCCATGCCTTCGCGATCAAGCGCCATCTTCCAAAGCACTTTGGGTGGCGTGAAATCATTGATTTCATTCCAATATCCAAAGACATGCGCCTGCCCTGGACCGCCGAGTTTAAAGCTGATTATGCCCGCATTGGAGCCATAGCCGCCCGGGGTTCCATGATGTCTCGTCTTCGGGCCGCCCAAGATTCCGCCCGGCGCCGCCTGAATCCATGAGGCCCAGTAGAGATCCATGAACTCATTCAGCAGCTCAGTCAGGTCTTCGTCGCCGCCGAACGAATAGGCCAGCTCAATCATATTCATGGTGTGTTTGCTGTATCCATGCGCGAAGTTTTCGACGAAGAACCCGTGTTTGGCGCGTTCGCTAAAGTATTCTTTAAAGTATTGAACCCATGCGTTATAATGATCTTCTGCGGTGTATTTCTTGCCATCACTCAAAGTAGCCCGGCCGCCGCTCGCTTCTACTCGGCTTTTCTCGGGGGTTTTGCCTTGATAGCCTGTATGACCATAAAAATAGCCGCCGCCATAGCCGTAATCAGGGTAGATCCGGTCTTTGTAATCCGGTTCATTCATGAAAATACGCGAGGACACGAGGCAGGACGATTTTGAGCTTAAATCGTGATTCTCGCTGCCGTCTAAATACCAAACCGACTGGCGCGCCCAGTGAATATCGTTTTTGACATAGGTGCGCTCCCAGAGCACTTTCAGAAGCTTCTTCTCGGCCTCTGCGCTCATGCGCCCTTTAAATTTTCCTGCTCGGTTTGAGAAATAATAGTACATGCGGCACATCATCGAGTTGTCAAAAAGATCCCAATGATGGGCTTCTAAGGATGCGTCCAATCCGTCAAGGATGAGCGTGTTCGCTTTTTCTAGATTCTGGTTCAAATAAAGCATGGCAAAGGCCTTCATCAACGGAAACTGAGCACTGCGGGCACTGTTTTCCATGGCTACATGGATGCGTGCCGCTTTGGTTTCGTCGGCTTCGCGCATGCGCTGTGCAACGCTCTTGTCGCTGATGCCCAAGAACTGTTTTTTGTCGGCAAAGCCGATGCGATCAAACTTGACCACGGCATTTTCTGAAAATTTCCCAGCCTCAAACTGAACCAGTTTGATGCGGTTCAGATCAAAGGCTGCGGACTTTTTGAACGTGTTCAACGGAATGGGAAACGGCTTCCATTCGCCTCGGGTATTCGCTCCCTCTAGCGTTGCGGTTGCGACGTTATTACTGGAGTCCAGTAGCATTACCTTCCAAGTATTTGGGGCGTTGTCGTCCATAACTTTCAGGTGAAAGGTCAGGCTGAAGCGGTCATTGAGTGTAAAATAGTTGTCCCATAGCTGGGTCATGAAGCCGAAGCGCGCGGCATTTTTGCTGAGCGCCGGGGAGTAGGTGATGCTGAAGTCTCCGCAGACCTTATCTGACAAATCATAATCAAAACCGGGCGTCTTGAACTTTTCGCCCGGGGTGAAATAGTATTGAACCTCCAGGCGTTTTTGTAGGTTTGCATCAATGTTCTTGTTGGCAGCGCACACGCCGAACAGACGGATTTCTTCGTCCCAGAAGTCGAG
>JBBQSL010000144.1:0-8459 GCA_038213895.1 Kiritimatiellales bacterium
TCCTTTTTCGGTCAAAGACGGGAGCAGGTAGGCCAGAAGACGAGGGCTGTCAACACCTTATAGCTTATCTTTTATTGCGGGTGTTTTTTTTACTTTTCTTGTGCTGTTGGTGTAGATCGATTTTGCGCCAACTGCTGGAGAACTCAGTCTTAGGCCGCCTTGAGCAGGGTCGTTAACTGGGTTGGGCGGAGTGTAAATATAGGCTCCTGACGGTTCAACCATCTCCAGACTAAATGTTGGATAATCGAGACTGGGAGCCATTTCAACTTGCAGGGGATCATATCTTTCCGGCGTGATGGTTCGGATGACCGGTAAGCGATAGAGCGAATAGGTTTGGTATAAAGAGGCCTGTGGGAAGATGGAAACCGAGTAAACTCGGCTTTGGGCCGAACGGGATGATGCACTACCTGTACCTGACGAACTTCTAGTTTGGGAGCCGCGCTGGAGTGATAAGCCGCCAACTCCTACCGAACCTTTGGTGAGGGATGCTGTTGGTTTTTCCAACTCTTCAGGGCGACTTGAGGTGAGCGGGCGGGCGGATAGGTCAGAAAGCTTGACCGCAGAGGAGTTTTCTTTTTTCTGATCGAGACTACTGGCGGCGCGGATGTCTTGCGCCTGAGTTTCCTGTTGTTCCCTTTTTCTCTTTTCCGTAAGTTGACGGAAGGCCAGATCTTCCTCACGCTCAGGTTCTGTAGGGGTTGCGAATCCACGTTTTGCAATGTAGCTAACACTAAGGCTGGATGGGTCGAGGAGGTTAAGCGTGAAGCCTACGACACCTAGATAAATCACCATGTTGGCCAGCATCACAAACGCGCACCCGCTCTGAAGGGGCGAGAATGGACTTTTCGGATCCAGTTTCTGTTGCTGTTGATTTTCAGCCATAAATGGAGTTATATTTCTGTGCTATTACTCACAACTACCCCTTGAGCCTATAGGTTCTTGTAGTAAAAGGCAACTTAGCGTTCAATCCGGTTTACACGTAATGGGTAACGAATTTTTAGGTCGTTTTCGAGCAAGATTTCTACCCAATAAGTGCCTGTTTCTGGGAAATTGATATTGATAAACACCTCGACGCTGGTGGCGGCGGCTTCTGGCGAGGAGAGTTGCACCTGCACGTTTTGTCCCTCTGCTAGAATGGTTTTCTGATCAGGATTTACAATCCGAGAACGTTGCGTGAAGGTGCCTTCGCCGCTACACCAGCGGGTAACAAGGCATATTTTGGCAAAAGCAACGGGCAGGCGTTCAGCGTGAATGGCATCAAATAGGCCTATCAGCATAAACTTGCCGTTGCGTTCCTGTCGGACATCGTCGCAAATGAGACTGGATTGCAGGTCGGGAATCATCATTTTTCAACCTTTTCTAGTTCTTTAGAGCGATCCTGAGAGAGATCCAGCGCCGCGAACTGTTTTTGATCGGTCAGTATCATATAAAAACGGTCGCAGGTGTCGAGTTGTAGTTGGCCGCCGTTGGCGGTGAAGTCGAGGATGTGGCCGCCTTTTGTTTTGTCATTTGAAATGAAGTGCAAGTGCCAGCCAGGGACGTTTACGCCTTTAACGAATGTCGGGCAGCGGAACCCGAGAACCGTGCCGATGACGTTGGTGTATTCAAAAACAGACTGATGCTGCGTGACTTCAGTTAGCGGCGGGTAGGGCTTTTCCTGTTTTGGTACCGAACGGATCTTCATGGATGTGAAGTATCCGTTGAAGCGCATGGCAAAGAAGACGTTTTTATTTTGTGAGAGATGGTCTGCATCTTTCTGAAGGCTGGATAAGGTGATTTTGCCGTCGAGGAGGCTGACTTTATCTGTTTTGAAATTTACCACAGTGGCAAAAGGCGTAGTCGCACTGTCTGGCATCAGACGGACAGTGCCGTCGGCGCGCGCCTGATAAACTTTGTGGTCAATCACGATCATCTCACCTTCGAGTGCGTCGAAGGTTCCAATACCGAGGTCGCCGTGGTTAAGTAATTCGCCGAGCGTCATTTGTCCGTCGTAAGCACCAGCCAGCAGGGCATCAATGGTCGAAATCTGAGTCAGTGTGTTCGTTTCGGCAACGGCGACTCCGGCTAGCAGAGCCGCCAGTAAAATGACGGTCATTTTTTTCATTAAAACACCTCGATCAGTTTTTCACTTTCGGGCGTCATATCGTTTTTTAGCAGAGCGAGCAGTTTGCCCGCCAGCGGTCCGGAGGTTCCGTCGCCGACTGGACGGCCTTCCCATTCGATGACCGGCGTGACATCGGTGGTGGTGCCGAGAATAAAGATTTCTTTAGCCTGTGTCGCCTGCTGCGGAGAGATATTGCGGTATTCTGCTACTTTAAGTGTACCGTCGGACACCAGCACTTGGGCTAGATCCAGTGCGCGTCGTGCCGTTGTGCCAGAAAGGACATATTCGGGTGTAGGCATTAGTAGTTCGTTATTGGGCGTCAGAATGGCGATATTTTCGGTGGCGCCTTCGCCGAGATTACCGTTTTGATCCACTGAAATTACAAAATCAAGGCCGCGCTGATTGGCTTCGAGTTTCATCAGGACGTTGGGCAGGTAGTTGCAGGTTTTTATCGTTGCGAACTGCGGCGGCTTGATGGGTACCGTACTCAGCGCAACGCGCGCTGGTTTGAGCCGCCCATTTTCGATGCGTGCGGTGTAGCGGTAAACAACGACATAAAGGACTGGTCCTTTGCAGAGCAGGGGATCAATGCCCATATTTTCGGTGCCGCGCGAAACGAGGATGCGGATAAGGCTATCACGTTTTCCACCTGCGCGGATGGTCGCGCAGATGATTTCGATCAGTTCTGACTGAGAACACGGCAGTTTCATACCGATGCCATCGCAGGAGAACTTCAGTCGTTCAAGATGAGCCTTGGTGTTATATAGTTGTCCGTTCAGGCATTTGAGCGACTCGAAAACGCCGTCGCCGCGCTGGGGTAAGTGATCGTCTGCCGGGATGCACATCAGCGTAGGATCGACGGTTATGCCGTCGGTAAGACTGGAGTACATGGCATAAAGCGTGCCGGAAAGGCCGCTACGTGCTTCTTTGAGCCGCTCCAGCCATTCGTCGTTTTTTAAGTGAGTAACCTTTTTCATTTCAAAAACCATACGCTAAAGTTTCCAAGGTTTGAACTCCTTTTACGTTTAGACTGATAACAAATAACCATTAACAAATAACTACCTCTAAAACCCGAAGGGTTTTGCAAGAGGCTCCGGTGGGTACCAAAACACTTTCACTTTAATAGGTATTTATGGTATGTTAAGAGAATTCAAGTAACTGGAGATTTAAAAATGGTAATGGAAACAGCTTTTGCGCCGGCTGAGCGAGCCTCACAGGAGGAGATCTGCCGGCAATACAAAAAACTTTCAACGTTACCATTCGTTCGCGACTTCTTTGATGCGATCCCAAACATGTCGGTCGTCCTTAATGAGCATCGACAGATTATTTTTGCTAATCGTGCATTTACGGAGTTTCTCGGTGTCAAAAGTTCTGATGAACTGCTCTGGAAAAACCACTGCGAAGCATTTAACTGTCTTTATGTCAACGTATTAGGGGCGCGTCCCGGCGAGGCTGTTGGTTGTATCCGCTCGAAGTTGACGGAAGGGGGCTGTGGCACCACGGCATTCTGCCGCACCTGCGGCGCGGTGAATTCTATCCTAAATAGTCAAAAATTGCGCACGTTGGATATTCAGGAGTGCAGGATGATTTGCGGTGGAGAAGGCTCTGGCGAAATGGCTCTTGATTTGAGGATATGGTCTAGACCGATTGATGTGGCTGGCGAAACATTTATAGTTTTCTCGGTTGTGGATATCAGTAATGAAAAACGCCGCAAGGTCTTGGAGAGAATTTTTTTTCACGACGTACTCAATACGGCAGGCGCGGTGAAAGGGCTGGCCGATTTACTGATCCAGACCGACATTCCCGAGTCGGAGGTTAAGGATATTTCAAGTATGATATCCGAGTCCGCCGACCAGCTGATCGAAGAAATCGGCGCTCAACGGATGCTTTCAGATGCAGAAAGCGGAGAACTTAAGGTCGAGGTGAAGGAGTTGTATTCACTGGAACTGCTCTATCGGATTATTCGTCAATTTCATTCGCACAGTACTGTCCGAGGCAAAATATTAATAGTGGATAAATCTACGGAGCATTTTGATTTTGTTTCGGATCCCATATTGCTGCGTCGAGTGCTGATTAATCTGGTAAAGAATGCACTGGAAGCCATTGATGAGGGCGGAACGGTCACGTTAGGTGCGCACGCCGACAGTGATTCTGTCTACTTTACGGTGCATGATGCTACGGTGATGCCGCCAGAGATCCAATCGCAGGTCTGTTCACGCTCTTTTTCGACTAAAGGGAGTGGGCGCAGATTGGGCACCTATAGCATCAAACTGATCAGCGAGAAATATTTACGTGGGCAGGCTTCCTTTATTTCGAATGCGGGTGAAGGAACCATCTTTACAGTCCGATATCCCAAGGCAATCAAAAGCCGCTGTTTTAGTTGGTAGAAAATTCCTTTTCTATTGCTATCGGACGATCCGAGCGTTACTCGAAACTCGATCAGCTCTTTAAACTCGGCCAGCTCTTCACACATCACTTCAAAACAAGCCGGATTAGCTTTACTGACAATCAGCAAACTATTTCCGGCTTAAGCAATTTTTTCAATACCGTCAGACACTCTTGAAGATTTTCCGGAGTTATAGCCGCTCAGAAAAATCTGACCAGTGGGTCGCCCATGGTACGCTTACGAATTGTCGTTGCTGGGAATTGTAGAGGCAAAAAAAAGGTACCCCAAAGGTACCCATTTTTGTGGGTCAAACAGGTGAGGAAACGAGTAGGAGAAATACCTGAGTGAGAGATTGGCTCATATGTAAAACCCCTGTTTTTATTGATTAAACTGGAGTTTTATAGTGGCTCCGGCGGCTGGGCTCGAACCAGCAACCAAGTGATTAACAGTCACCTACTCTACCATTGAGCTACGCCGGAATTAAGAGGCGACTACGGTATAGAAATCGTTCGCTAAGTCAAGACGTTGAAGTGAAAAATAAATAGGTTTTTCAGTTGGTAAGCTTAGCCGAGTGTTTGTCGTCCCTGAATGGCTCGGGCTAGGGTGGTGGAGTCGGTGTATTCAATGGCGCTTCCAACCGGTAGGCCAAAGGCCAGCCGTGATATTTTTACACCCCGGCTGGCAATAATTTCAGCCAGATAGCTAGCTGTGGCTTCGCTTTCTGTGTCGGTTCCGAGCGCCACGATTACCTCCTGGACGCTTTCTGGTTGCAGTCGCGCCAGTAACTCACTGACGCGCAGACCGGCTACCCCTTTGCCGAGGGCAGGCGATAGGTGTCCTCCCAGTACGTGATAACGTCCGGTAAAACCGCCTGAATTTTCAATTTTTACGATGTCGCCGGGACTTTCCACCACACAGAGCAGGCCGTTAGCACGCCGTCCATCCGTGCAGAGTGCGCAGGGATCTTCTTTAGTGACCGTAATGCTTCCGCATCGTGAACAGGCGCTAATTTGCTCATCAGAGACTAGCAGAGCATCCGCCAGTTTCCGAGACAGCCCGTCGCGATTTTGCACCAGAGCAAACGCCATTCTTTCGGCAGAGCGTTTTCCGATGCCTGGAAGTTTTTCCAGTGCAGCGATCAGATTGTCTAATGGAAGGAAGTGTTTCATAAGGGGGAATGGAATAATGGAATAGCGGAATGTTGGATCGATGGGGAGAAAAAGAACCCAGACTATGACCGCCAAAAATTCCAGTTTTCCCTCATTCCAATATTCCTTTTCTTAGAATGGAAGCCCCATACCGGCGGTTAGACTCTTCATATCGTTGGCCGCGGCGGCTTGCGCCTCGTTTAGAACCCCTTTAAATGCATCGAGCACGGCGCTTTCGATTTTTTTCATGTTGCCGGACTGAATCAGCTCGGGGGAAATGGTGACGCTTTGCGGTTTCATATCACAGGTCATTTTAACGGTAACCTGTCCGCCGCTGGTCGAAAACTCCACTTTCTTGCTGGCCAGTTGCTTCTGGATTTTTTTCATTTCGGCAACCTGCTTCATCATTTTCATCATGTCCATAGTAAACCTCCTTGGGAAATTGGAATAACGTAATGGTGGAATGTTGGGAAATCATCACTCCAGCATTCCACTGTTCCTTCATTCCAGTCTCTGTTTTATTCTCTGATTTCTATTATTTCACCGCTGAAGGTCTCGAGGACACTTCGAACGGACGGGTTATTGTAATATTTCTTTTTATCAAAAGTAGTTTGTGCCAGTGCATCGGTCGGCAAAGGGGTGGGTTTACCTGCCAGCACGCTGAAATCTGCCGAAACTGGGCGCTTCAGGAAGGCGCTTAGTGTTTTCTGTATAAACGAAAGCGTGCGGGGGTTCTCTAAATTGGATCGTTCTCCTGCAAATTCAGGGTCAATCCCGATGGTGACATGGGTTTCAGAAGCGTTTAGGGGAACGGTGTCGGTCAGGTAGTGTTTAGCTTGCGGCGCACCCTTGCTGATGTGTTCAATCAGTCCAACCCAGGCGGTTTTTAGCCGGTCTAAATCATCCGTGAAGTTTTTTTTTACGTCGTATGCTATTGGCATCTCTTGAATGGCGGCTAAGGCTCCGGGCTGTCCCTTAAGCGCGATGACCTGTTTCATCAATTCATCAATGGTGGCGACGGTGGCGGCTCGTGAGGCGCGTATGAGAGCGGTTTCAAGCATGGTTCGCTTAGAAAGGGCGTAGCGCATCCGGCTGTCGGCATCGATCAACAGTTCGATGATCCGTAAAAGGCGTCCAGCGGAGCTTTTAGCGGCCTGCTTTTTGAGCGTGTCAATTTGCGTTTCCGGCAAGTCGAAATCGGCGGTGCGGTTTCCGGCGTACAGAACAATCAGGAGATTACGGAATTGATCGAGCAGTTCCAATATAACGCGTTGCATATCCTTGCCGCTTTGATCAATTTCAGCGATGGCTTCGATGATAGAGGGGATATTTCCGTCCAGAATGGCATCGGTTAGGCTTTCGAGCTGTATGCGGCTGATCAATCCGAATACCGATAGCACATCGGCTTCTTCAATGGTTTTACCGCGGAAGGAGACCAGTTGATCGAGCGCACTTTCGGCGTCGCGCAGACCGCCTTCGGCCCCGCGGGCGATGGCGAGCAGGGCGTCGGCACTGATTTCAATACCTTCGGCTTTGGAAATTTTTACCAATTGTGCGGTGATATCAGCGATCGAGATGCGGCGCAGGTCGAAGCGCTGGCAACGCGATAAAATGGTGGTGAGAACCTTTTGTGGCTCGGTGGTGGCGAAAAGAAATTTAACGTGCGGAGGGGGCTCTTCCAGCGTTTTGAGAATGGCGTTAAATGCTTCGCGCGTAAGCATGTGCACTTCGTCGATGATATAGATTTTAAACGGACCGCGAATGGGAGCGTAGCGGACATTGTCACGTAGCGCCTGCACGTCGCCGATACCGCGGTTAGAGGCTCCATCAATTTCAATCACGTCCAGACTGCTGCCTTTCATGATTTCTTTGCAGGAATCGCAGGTATTACACGGTTCGGAACCATTGCGGTTCTGACAGTTCAGTGCTTTGGCCAGAATGCGCGCGGTGGTGGTCTTGCCGGTACCGCGCGGTCCGACAAAAAGGTAGGCATGTGCCAGCCGATTATTTTTAATCGCGTTATGCAGGGTTTGCGTAACGTGGTTTTGACCTACCACATCGGTAAAAACCTGCGGACGCCATTTTCGTGCTAAAACTTCATATCCCATGTGCCGTAAAAGGTAGCGGCCTCCGTGCAGAATGGCAAGATGGATTCCATCATCCATGTTTTTTAGAGAGCGCCGAGCGTTCCTTTTCTATTGCTACCTCGGCCCTCGTTCATGTAGTTTCACGAACCTGAATTTAATAAATCACCCCGGTAGCTCAGCTGGATAGAGCATCGGATTTCTAATCCGACGGTCACAGGTTCGAATCCTGTCCGGGGTACCAGTTAACTACATGCTAAACAGCACTTTGCAAAAGGTGCTGTTTTTTATTTCTGCCTTGTTCGGCCCGACTTCGGGGGAAACTTCGAGTTTGGCCGTTTGATTCGCCCACTTTGGTTGTGGGTGTTGCATGTTGAATCATTAAACGGAGGCAGAACAATGGGACTGGAAATTTCACGCAATAAAGAAGGTAAGCTGCGGTCAAAATGGTGGTACGGAAGATTCGAGGTAAATGGGCAGACGAAGTGTGTCAGCCTTGATGTCGAGATCAAGGGCCGCATCCCCGCCATTCTTCGCAAAGAGGGCGACGTTCAGTTTGAGCGATCGCGATCTCAGGCTCAGATGAAGCTCGATGAGCTGGTCAGGGAAGCCAGAAGCCACAAGGTCGCCGAGAAGCACCTGCAGGAGCTCTATGAGCTCAAATCTGGAGAGTCACTTGTCCAGATTCCAATTTCAGGGATCGACCATGCACGATATTTGCCTCCAGATCGGCGAGG
>JBBQSL010000145.1:0-8366 GCA_038213895.1 Kiritimatiellales bacterium
GCCACCTGCACAATCAACCCGACAAAGAACAGCAACAAATCCTCGACTGCCTTGGGGTGAAAGGACTGTAGCCAGAGTCGTGAAATAAAAAACAGGACTTATCTCGTTCATCCCGTTGAGGATACGTCGTTTCAATTAAAACAATTTCCGTCAAATGGGAATTTGAAAAACCCCGGTTTATTGGAGTTTTTTGGTGGAGGTGGGGGGAATCGAACCCCCGTCCGCCCAAGCGTCACAACAGCTTCTACGTGTGTAGTCTGCCTTTAAGGTCTCGCCTTCGCGACTGTCAGCAGTCAGGGCCATCGCGAACGCCAGCATCCTGTTAGATTTCGCCCCGCAACCCGTATGCCCGGCTTTGGGACTATCCTGCTGTCGTCGTCTTCATCCTCTCAGCAGGTGTCAGAGGGAAGACGTCGAGCCTTTATTTAGGCTGCGAGTGCGTACTGTTCGTTGGCACTTATTGTTTTTGCCGGAGGTTTAACGAGGCCAACCGACATCCTCGACACGCCACTGAAGCTTCAACTTAAACGTCGAAACCAGTCACCCCCGTTGTTTGAGGCGGGTCTATGTTTACATAAACGGCGTAGAATGCAACCCCGCATATTTTTTATAATGCGGCCATTGCACCGCAAGCGGGCGCGCATCTTTTCCGCATCGAACTCGCCCGTGAGGTCCGGTTTCTGGGGAACTTTTCAACCGCGAATGAACGCGAATAGACGCGAATATTCACCATAGATTACCTAAAGCGGCAAAGCCGCAACCAAAGAGAATTCACAGGATGATGGACAACAAGATAATTTTACCGAATCCAATCTCATCATCTTGTTGTCCATTATCCTGCAAAACAGCCCATGTTAATATCAACCTAAATGAGCCGACGGAATTCGTCATTTTTCAGTTTCAGCAGTTTAATGATCTGCCGCTCAACACCGGGCGAAATATCCTTGCCGGAATGATTGGGGACAGGAGACGTGTTCGAACCGTTGAGAAAAGAACGTGCGAGCCTTTCTGACGGACAACTTTATAGCCCAGTTTGCGGAGTCGCTTTTCGATCTCTTTGAACTTATACGGCATAAGCGATCCGAGTATTCAACAATTCCCGAAGCGTCTGACGTTCCACATCCACCTGCTCCAGGTGATAATCCATAGTCATATCAACGACACTGGAAAGCTCTTTGAGTGCCTGATCCCTCGTCAGGCCGTAGGCGAAAAGGTTGGCAGAACCCTGCACACGGGCCGAGTAGCCTTCACCGTCTTTTTTAACCATAATTTTCATAGTCCAGACACTGTGCCGAAAGATGCCGTTTTTTCAACCTCTAAAGCGCTCAATAGTTTTCTGGCGGGCGAGGACTTTTTCTTTGCCCCAGATTGAATCAATCGCGAAACAAGAGGATGTCGTCGAGACTTTTTGCGCCGGTTAAGGCCATGAGGAGGCGATCTATGCCCAGCGCACAACCGCCAGAGGACGGCATTTGTTCCAAGCATTGAATGAATTCTTCGTCCAGCGGATAGACAGTTTTCCCAAGCGCCTTGCGCTGTGCGCCCCACTTTTCGAAACGGGTCCGCTGTTCAACCGGATCAGTCAGTTCGCTATAGGCATTAGCAATTTCAATACCGCCAAGATAAAGCTCCCAGCGCTCGGCGATTTTAGGATTACACGGCTTGAGTCGAGCTAATGCACAACATTCCGAGGGATAGTCTTTCAAAATAACCGGCACGTCTTTTGGCAGGTTCGGCTCAATTTTTTCGACCATGTCAAAATCAAAACGATCAGCATCAAATTCGTCGACGGGATTCCAGTCGGCGAATTTCTCATAAACCTCCGAAACCGTAAAAATTTCCGGACGACCAAAAATGCCGACCGAAAGTAGGAGTCGCACCATATCATCCTGCATGGAGTTGTAATCTCCGCCAGCGCGGTACCATTCAAGCAGGGTGTATTCGGGATGATGCCGGTCGCCACGCTCGCCCTGACGGAAGCATTTGCCGATTTCAAAAATTTTCTGCGCGCCCTGCGCGAGTAGCTTTTTATGGTAAAGCTCCGGCGAAGTACGCAACCAGTAATTGCCCGACGGTTCGGCATCAATGTGCAGTTCCATGCACGGAATTTTCATACGGATGGGTGTTTCGACTTCGATAAACCCTGCCGAATAAAAAAACGCCCTGATGCTTTGCAGCAGGGCGTTGCGCACTTTCAATTTTTCAATTGAAGTCATATTTTTTTGGAAATACGGTCAGCGTATTCGCCGTTGCGGGTATCAATGCGAACAAGGTCGCCTTCGTTGATGAAAAGCGGGACGTGGATTTCGTAGCCGTTATCGATCCGAGCTGGCTTCTGAACATTGCTGCTGGCCGTATTGCCGCGTGCGCCGGGTTCGGTCGAAACGATGATTTTTTCGATGAAGTTCGGCAGGGTGATATCCAGTGCCTTTTCCCCATGAAAAAGAATATCCACTTCCATTTCTTCGACCACGAAGTACTGGTTATTGCCAAGCTGTTCGGCGGTCAGATGAATTTCTTCAAAGGTATCGTTATCGGAGAAAATGAAATCATCGCCGTTATGGTAAGAAAAGGTGAAGGTGCGAGATTCCAAATTGGCTTTATCCACTTTATCACCAGAACGGTAGCTCTTCTCAAACGTGCTACCGGTGGAAAGGTTTTTGAGTTTACAACGATAGATCGCCTGACCTTTGCCGGGTTTAGAGAACTGGAAGTCCGTGACGATGCACGGAGCGCCATCAATTTCGATTTTCAACCCTTTTTTCAATTCAGATACGTCGTACATGGTTTTCTCCCTGAAAAATTAAGCGGCGGATTATGCACAGAACGGCACAAAAGAAAAGGGATTTTTCTTCATTCCCCGTCCTCTCGCTTTTTGCATCTGCGATGTAGAACAGATACGCGCCTGCCATCATCAATACAGAGACGATGCCTGCAACCAGAAACCCGACCCGCAAATAGTCTTTATCTGTTTTGGATTTGGCGATATAGGGTTTATAAATATCCCGAACCCACACCATGCTGGCCGTATTAATACTCGCACTTAGTGTAGACATCGCTGCCGCCAGTGCGCCGACAATGACCAGTCCAGCCCAGCCTGACGGAACGTATTGGACAATGAAATAGGGAACTATTTCTTCTGCTTTACGAACCCCAGTCAGCATTTCTGTAACAACCGGATCGGGGTGAAAGTAGAAGAAGGACTAAAGTATCGTACCGACAAACATAAAACTGGCCCAGACCGGAACCGCAGAGAAGCCCAGCACAAAAATCGCTTTCCGGGCTTCCTTTGCCGATTTTACCGAGCACCAGCGCTGGATACTGCCTTGATCGAACTGTCCTCCCAAAAACTGGGTAACTCCCACAATAAACAGCATCCAAAATGTTTTTTCGCTGAGGGAGAATCCTCCGGCAAAGGGTTCCAGCTGTCCAGTTGCGGTATTCAAATCCATAGTGCACGACATCTTTCCATGCGTCCAGGCGGTCGAAACAAACTGACCAAATGTTTCGGGAGAAATGTACACCGCAATCCCGATCATAATAAATGCGCCTATAATCAAGGTGATCGTTTGAAGTACGTCAGTCCAAATATCGCGGCATCTTTACCACAACCTGCAAAGACTGTTGCTTTTTTACTTTTGAAAAACAAAAGCCCACCGAAACCGGCGGGCTTTTAGCATTCAGGACAGGGATTGTCCGTATTATCGGCGACTGACCAAATCGAGCATCGCTTTAGCCGACATATCACCGAGCGTATCCAGCACAGCTTTGGCTCCGGTAAAATCTTCAAATGCCGTATAAGCATCCGGCAACGCAATGCAGGTGGCTCCGGCAGTCAGTGCACCCTTACAGGCCGCGCGTGAAGCAACAATTGAAATCAGCGGAATAGTCTCCTGTCCGCGCTGTTTAAGCACACGCAACCAGTGGTCAGCACGCGGGAAAATTGGATCTACGCTATCCATCGCCACCAAATCAACACCCAGTTCGTCGAGCCCGGTTTTCTTCATCAGTTCTTTGGCGGCAGATTCCGGCCAGGCCGAAAGAGCTACAACCTGAATATTCCGTTCCTGCGCCGCTTTGATGAGCGCCGGAAGATCTTTATTCAGCACGGCTTTTTCCGCAAAAGCCTTAACCATCAGATTCTCAGCCTGTTCGGTGAGCTGATCGCCGGTGGTCAAATTACGCCCAGATGCTTCGATCATCGCCTGAATGGCTTTCCCAGGACGCGGAGTCAGTCCGCAACGGGCAAACAGCGCAGGCGTCACATCAATATCTTTACTCTTCATCACCTGTTTCAGTGTATCAAACATGAGTTGCCGCCCATTGACAGCAACATATTCTAGTTCGAAGAAAAGGACTTCCCGTGCCTTGGGTTTTTCAACAATCGGCTTGGTTTCAGTTTTAGCTTTGCTCATTCAATCTGCTCCGGTTAATTTCACATCTTTAATAAAAATAGGGCGGCAGTGTATGCGGCAGGGCCGGTACAGTCAAGCCCCTGAAAAATATCCTGTTCCGGACGCAGGAAAATGATTGCCAGCATCGGTTTGGCTTGTGATTATGTCAGGAATTTTGGCGCAATTACGGATTTATCCATTGGACACAAAATGAAAAAAGCAATCATCGCACTCGAAGACGGAACCTGCTTCACCGGACGGGCCTTTGCTGGCTCCGGCGAATTCTACGGCGAGTTGGTGTTCAACACCTCCATGACGGGTTATCAGGAAATTCTGACCGATCCATCCTATAATGGGCAAATCGTCACCATGACCTACCCGCTCATCGGTAACTACGGGGTAAATCCCGAAGATGTCGAGTCGCGCGCCATTTTCGCTCGCGGGTTGATCGTCAGTGAATGCAGCCGGATTTCAAGTAACTGGCGTGCCACCATGACGTTGCCTGAATACCTCGAACAGGCTGGCGTAGTTGGTGTCGATCAGGTGGATACACGCGCCATCACCATCCATATCCGTGACAAGGGCGCTATGAAGTGCATCATCTCGACCGAAGATTTAGACTGTAAAAGCCTAGTCAAAAAGGCCAAAGCATCCGCAGGCCTCATCGGCCGCGACCTTTCCACCGAAGTCAGCGCACAAAAACCTTATGTTTACCCCGCAGGCGGCAAAAAGAATACCCGTTTTCGCGTGGCGGTGATCGACTGCGGTATTAAAACAAACCAATTACGCATTTTTGACGAACTCGGTTGCGAATGCCATGTATTCCCAAATACCGCCTCGGCCAGAGAAATTCTAGCCTGCAAACCGGACGGCCTTTTCCTATCCAATGGCCCCGGCGACCCGGCCAGCGTCCCGCAAATCGTTGCCACCGTCAAAGAACTAGTCGAATCAAAGCTTCCAACCTTTGGAATCTGCTTCGGACACCAAATGCTCGGTCAAGCGCTCGGTGCCAAGACCTATAAACTGAAATTCGGTCACCGCGGCGCCAACCAGCCAATTCAAGATCTACGCACCGGCAAAGTGGAAATCGCCTCGCACAATCACGGCTTCTGCGTCGATCCGGCCACCATTGATCCCGAAATTGCCGAAGTCAGCCATATCAACCTTAACGACAACACCGTCGCTGGACTGCGGCACAAAAAACTGCCCATGTTCTGCGTGCAGTATCATCCCGAAGCCTGCCCCGGCCCGCACGACCCCTATTATCTGTTCGAAGAATTCATGGAACTGATGGAAAAAGGAAAGACCGAATGATTCAGAGTTCCTCTATAGTCCCTATAGAGCGTGTCGAGCAGGCTATATACCTGATCCGCGGCCACAAGGTCATGCTAGATCGTGACTTGGCTGGGCTTTACGGCGTTGAAACTCGCATTTTAAAAAGTCCGCGCGCCGTGGAAGTAAATATCACCATTATACGGACGTTCGTAAAATTGCGCCGGATGCTTGAGTCCAGCGAAGAGCTCTCGCGGAAACTGGCCGAGTTTGAATCTAAGTATGACGAGCAGTTCCGTGTCGTCTTCGAAGCAATTAATGAGCTGATGTTGCCGCCCGAGCCAAACAAAAACCCGATTGGATTTCATGTGCGCGAGGAACAGGCCGTCTATAAAGTCAGAAAAATTTCTGGGGGTAGCAGGAAATAATGCCAACTGTTTTAAGAGTGCGAGGATACCAGTTTCCCTTTTTCTCAAGCGAAAAAGGAGAGCCACCTCACGTCCACGTTGAAAACGGTGAGGCCTCCGCAAAAATCTGGCTAACCCCGGTGATGCTGCGCAAGAGCACAGGCTTTAAAACGCACGAAATTAATGTCATCTTAAAACTCACACAGCAACATGAGGTGAAACTGAAGGAAACGTGGCATGAATACTTTAACTGAAATCTCAATTTCTCCCGCCGTGAACGTCTCCGTTACCGATGAACTCCTGACTGTGGAACTCTCGGACGGACGAGAAATTTCCGTGCCGACAGCATGGTATCCCCGTCTGGCTTTCGGAACCCCAGCGGAACGCCGCAAATGGACAATTTCATATTCTGGAGAAGGTGTTCATTGGGAAGCTCTCGATGAAGACATCAGCATTAAAGGTCTCATTGCCGGACGGCCGTCCAGCGAGAATCCGGCCATGATCAAAAAGTGGATGGAAAAACGCAAAAACGTTTATGACGTTAAACGTTCTAAAAAATCCACTCTGGTCGTGGCAGAGGAACTGGGGAAATATACAACCCAGAATAAAAAGAAATGAAAAACTGGAAAAACATTACGCTACTGACGCTCGGGATTCTGCTGCTGGTTATCAGCTTTCAGAATCTCGATCCGTTACCGTTCCGGCTATTGTTCTGGAAAGTAGGAATCCGTCCGGTGATCCTGCTCCCACTAATGCTTTTGACCGGATTTATCGCCGGACGCCTTACACGCAGAAAACGGAGTTAGAATGAAACACCCCGAATGGATTGCCATTTTAGATTACGGCTCACAGGTGACGCAGCTGATTGCCCGTCGTATCCGCGAGCAGAAGGTTTACTGCGAAATTATTCGCTTTGACACCAAAGCCGCCGACCTCGCCAAGCGCGCCCCGAAAGGCATTATTCTTTCCGGCGGTCCCGCCAGCGTGACCGACAAAGGTTCGCCGATGTGCGACCCCGCCCTTTTCGACCTTGGCATTCCGATCCTCGGAATCTGTTACGGCATGCAACTCACCGCCCAAACACAGGGCGGAACAGTCAAAGCCGGCCTCAAGCGCGAATACGGCAAAGCAACCATGCAAGTCACCAAAGACTGCCCGTTGTTCCAAGGGCTGGAGAAAAATCTACAGGTCTGGATGAGCCATGGCGACAAAGTCGAAGCGATGCCCGCAGGATTCGAAACCGTCGCTACCAGCGATAACTGCCCGTACGCCGCCATGCAAAACGCCGCAAAAAAAATCTACGGCGTGCAGTTCCACCCAGAAGTCGTCCATACACCGCAAGGCGCACAGATGCTCGGCAATTTTGCCTATAAAGTCTGCGGCTGTTCCGGTGACTGGAAGATGAGCAAATTTATTGAAGACCATATCGCCACCATCCGCGCCAAAGTCGGCGAAGAC
The DNA here is from genome assembly GCA_038213895.1 of Kiritimatiellales bacterium. Taxonomy (GTDB): domain Bacteria; phylum Verrucomicrobiota; class Kiritimatiellia; order Kiritimatiellales; family Tichowtungiaceae; genus Tichowtungia. The sequence continues at coordinate 7,532 of JBBQSL010000145.1, forward strand.
CACGTTCTGCTCGGCCTGAGCGGCGGCGTGGATTCCTCCGTCGTGGCCGCCCTGCTTCATAAAGCCATCGGCCCGCAACTTCACTGTGTTTTCGTCGACAACGGACTGCTCCGCTATAATGAAGCACGCGAAGTCGAAGAACTTTTCGGCAATGCGTTCGGCATCGACCTGCACACCGCCCACTCGCAGGCCATTTTCCTCGACGCGCTCGCCGGTGTCACCGATCCAGAGAAAAAGCGTAAGATTATCGGCAAAACCTTCATCGACGTTTTTGCTGAAAAAGCGCGCGAAGTCGGTAAGGTGAAATATCTCGCGCAAGGAACGCTTTATCCCGATGTCATTGAAAGTATTTCACCGATTGGCGGACCGTCCGCGACCATCAAGAGCCACCACAACGTCGGCGGCCTGCCCGCCGATCTGAAATTCGACCTGATCGAACCGCTCCGTGAACTTTTCAAAGACGAAGTACGCGCCGTTGGCCGCGAACTCGGCCTGCCGAGTTACGTCGTTGACCGCCAACCCTTCCCTGGCCCCGGCCTTGCTGTACGCATTCTCGGCGAAATCACCCGCGACCGCGTCGACCTGCTCCAGCTCGCCGACCTGCGTGTTCGTGAAGAAATTCTAAAAATGGAAAATCACCTCGATGTCTGGCAGTACTTCGCCGTTCTGCTTCCGATCCAAACCGTTGGCGTCATGGGCGACGACCGCACCTACGAAAACGTCGTCGCCGTGCGCGCCGTGCAGAGCCTCGACGGCATGACCGCCGACTGGTACAAGCTGCCTTACGAAGTGCTCGACAGCATTTCCAACCGCATCATCAACGAAGTCAAAGGCG
>JBBQSL010000146.1:0-8291 GCA_038213895.1 Kiritimatiellales bacterium
TTCGTGTACGCGTTGGCTGCGAGCACGTTCGTCACCGTCACACCGCTAGCTGTTACGGAACTAACCGTAAACGAGCCTGCTGCATTCTGGTTGAACGGCACAGAGACCAGCACGTCCGAATTCGCGGGCACGGTAAGGGCATTATAGCCCACCGCATCCGCTGCATTCACCGCCTGCGCGGCCAATGCCAACAGCATTGCTGCTGTTATCGCACTTGCTTTCATCTTCATTGCTTCTCCTATTCCTGTTTTCCTACCTTACCCTCTGGGCTCTGCCTGAAACCGCTTCCGTTCCCTTTCTGAACCGGTTCTTCGGCAGACCCCGCCTATTTATCTGAATCTGCTTGGAGCCGCTCCTTATTCTTCCTGAACCGATCTTCAAGCAGACCCCGCCTATTCGTGAAAAAATCTACTGAAGATATGTTTGCGTTTTGTGAGCGTTTTTTTTGACTTCTGTGTGTTTTGTGTACAGATTCCAGAAACATAAAAACCTTTGATTTTATGGGCTTTAATCTGTATTCGGGACGTCGTGGCAAAAATTTGCTCGTCCGGAATAAAGAAATTATTCCATTTCAGACCCGAGAATATAAAAAGGAACGAACCCCCGCTCGACCAGTAGAGAAAACACGCCGAACAGTTTGATATACTGAGAGTGACAATGCCGGCAGGAATAGCTGCGTGAGAAAAAAAACAATTTCCATGCTATGGATCGCACCGTTCGGCGCCGTTCGGTTCCGCCGCAAACAGGGCAGGTTTTCGCTGTTAAATTATAAAGATTCGCCATAATTTCTCCACTTCAATGATCGCGCAATTAGGCGGGATTTCTATTAAGCCAGAATTATGATTCCGTTATTAATCCGTACTTTCTTGATGAGCGCAGGAAAGGTGATCCGAAACCAACTCACAGGTGTTCAGCACCTCTCCGGAAAATGCGGTCGTTATCAGCGCGAATAGGCTTAATAAAAGGCAGATTCTCATGCGAACTCCCCGTTCCGGCATTTCGTTCTGCCAAAACCGTTATTTATCACTAAAACGGTAACCCACACCACGCACCGTTTCTATGTAGATTCCTGCGCGTTTTAACTTGCGGCGCAAGCCCACGATCTGTACATCGACCGAGCGTTCGGTGACCGGATAGTCTTCACCGTGTACGGCATCCACAATCTGATAGCGCGTAGATACCCAGCCGGGCCGACGCGCAAGAAAGTGCAGTAGACGAAATTCAGTTGCTGACAAATCCACCGGTTTGTCTTTCACCATCACTTCATGACGGCCTGGGTGAATCACTAAATCATAAATTTTGATGACGTCTTCTGGTGCCACTTCAGGTGTTGCAGCTTTGCGGCGTAGCACCGCTTTAACACGCGCCCCAAGAACCTTGGGGCTGAACGGCTTCACGATGTAGTCGTCTGCGCCCAGTTCAAGCCCCGTTATAATGTCACTTTCCTCGCTACGAGCAGTCATCATCACGACTGGAATATTCTGTGTGCGCACATTGCGTTTAAGTATCCGGCAAATTTCAAGACCGTCTTTGCCGGGTAGCATCAAATCCAGCAAAATTAAATCGGGAGTAATCCGCTCCACCAGCGTTAATCCTTCTTCACCGGACTCCGCTTCCAGTACCTCGAAATTTTCGCGCTGAAGGTTATATTTCACCAGCGCACGAATGTCTTCTTCATCCTCAATTATCAATATGCTTGTTTTAGCCATCACTACTCTCCAGAACTGGATTGTTCAGCTGGTAGTTGACAACATCTGTATTAGGTTTTGATAAGCGGAACATTAAAATACTGTTTACAATTGCTGGCTTAAAAAATAATCGTGTTCAACTATTTAACCCCGCGAATTTACGGGACGTCCAGCTTACGAACGTCGAGTTTATAGTAGCTGCTGCGAGCAGACGTTATGTTGGTATAACTGCTCTGTGTTGACGGTATGTTGCTTTGCAAACACTGGAACCCGGACAGCAAGTTGGTTGACCAGTAAACCGAATAGACCCGTCCGGTAACCGTACTCCAATTCAGTACATTCCGGGGGTTTTCCGTTATACGGAAACAGGAAGCCGCATTGGTTGGATCGGTTCCGGCAATGTATTCTTGCCAGGTCTTCGCTCCATCCCCGTCCACATCCGCCACGGCATCCGCATTATAGTTGGTCAGCCCATACTGCGCTAACCATGAATACGGTGTATTCGCCGGATCTGTAGCCACCGGCTCCGTTGCTCCGCCTCCGGAAATGGTTTGGTACTGAGCCGCACCCAGAGATTCGGCATTGTCTCCACCGGCATTAGCTGTCAAAAAACTGAGGTTAACGGTTGCACCATCAGCCGGTGTAATCCAGCTGGTCATTGAACCAGTTTGTACATTATCTGTTCGGAATGTACCAAAGTTCACACCCACCCCAGGACCGGTAGCATCGGCACTATACGCTTTGTCATACCACGCCAGCATCAGTTTAGAATTTGGACCAATTCCTCCCTCTAGGAGAAATGTCACCACAGCATCACCGAAGCCGATATCGGCATTGTAATTAAAGGCCCACCGCGCCACAACCACATCACCGGAATCCGCCGTCCAAGAATTAGTCGCCTGAGTGAGATCGCCGAAGGAGCCGTTATTGTTAGCATCGCACAGCAAAACCATCGTGCTATTTTCAGGCAAAGCCGTGATGCCGTTACTTTTGTATAAATAGCCTTGATAAATATTCAGGGCAACACCCGCATGGGTAAGTGTTGCGCTCAAAGCCAGAACCGTCATTACTATTATCTTTTTCTTCATTGCTACTCTCCGAGGTGAATTAATAATTGTGCGCCAGTTAACAACAGCAGGATTAGGAATTGATGAGCGTCGGGTTAAAAATCTATTATCAATTCCTTCGGTAATTCAAGAATCACGCTCTGCGGCACCTGACGCTAACAGAAAACTAACCTTATCTTTTTCATCAAAATCTGTGCTATATTGTACATTAAGACTGAATATGAAAAAAACATCCCTATCAAAATCAAGACTCCCTATCGCTACACCCACCGCAAATCCGGCCATTAAAGCGGTCATGGATATCGGTGCTACCGCTATGCGTATGACCGTTGCAGAGATCGGAAACGATCTGTCCATCCGGACACTGGAGTCGCTGGAGCAAAGCGTAAATCTGGGTCGCGACACCTTCAGCACCGGAAAAATCAGTCTGGAAACAATCGAAGCCTGTGTACAAGTCTGCCGCGACTTCAGCGCGGTGCTACGCGAATATCAGATCAGCGATCCAGCCTGTATCCGCGCCGTCGCCACCAGTGCCGTCGCCGAAGCCGCCAACAGCGATGTACTCCTCGACCGTATTTTCATGGCCACCGGCATCAGCGTGGAAGTTCTCGATACAGCGGAAATCAACCGTCTGACTTATTTCAGCATCCTGCCGCTACTGCAAAAAGATCCTGCGCTCTGCAACGGCAATCTGCTGGCTATCGAAGTCGGCGGCGGGAATACCACCGCGCTGGGGTTGCAGAATGGAACCGTACTGTTTGCCCATACCTATCGCTTTGGCTCTTTCCGAACCCGTGAAATGCTGGAAACCGTCGACCTGCCTGCTGGCCAATTCCGCGAACTGATTGAGGGCGAAATCCGTTCCGGTGTACGTCCGATCATTCAGAATTTTGCAGACGAAAAAGAGGTCAAGGTTCTGATTCTCGGGAGCGATGCCCGCCTCGCCGCCGACGAAATCAAGCCGGGATGGAACTCCCGTCCGACCGTTTCTCTGCGGATTTCGGCACTGGCGGATTTCACCGATCAGATTATCGAACTCCCGGTTGAAGAGCTGGTGAAAAAATATAACCTGCCGTTTGCCGCCGCCGAATCGCTGGGCCCCGCGCTGCTCGTCATGCAGAATATTCCGCAATTGCTGAACTGCAAAACCGTTTACATCGGTGCCTCGTCCATGCGGGACGGCCTACTCGGCGAAATAGCCGCTGGCGGTTCGTGGGACGAACGGTTCACCAAACAGATTATCCATTCTGCCTTAGAAATCGGAAAACATTACCATTTCGACCGCAAACACGCCGAAAATGTGGCTGCCCATGCGCGGGATATCTTTCGGGCAATGCAGAGCGAACACAAAATGCTACTGCGTTACGAAACCATCCTGACCGTTGCCGCACTACTGCACGACATCGGAACCTTTATCAACAACCGTAGTCACCACAAGCACAGTCAGTACCTAATTGAAAACAGTGATATTTTCGGGCTGAGTAAACAGGATCTGACCATTGCGGCGCTGACGGCCCGCTACCATCGCAGTGCCCTGCCCCGTCCGTCGCATACCGACTACACAGCACTACCCCGCGCCAACCGCCTGCGCGTCAGCAAGCTGGCCGCCATTCTGCGCGTAGCCGATGCACTCGACCGCGGACATGCACAGCACCTACGCAATCCAAAAATTGAACTGCTTCCCGATCGTCTGCAAATCAGCGTGCCGAACCTGCGCGAATGCGCCGTGGAAGAAGTCGCTCTGAAAGAAAAATCAGATCTCTTTGAACAGGTATACGGCAAGCGTGTCGTGCTGACGAAAAGCAACCCCGGCAAGAAATAAACAATATGGACAAAAAAAAGAACATTTTTTTTAACCGCGAACTGAGCTGGCTCGACTTCAATCAGCGGGTTCTGGAAGAGGCCAAAGACCTGCTGAATCCTCTGCTGGAACGCCTCAAATTCCTAGCGATCACGGCATCCAATTTGGATGAGTTTTTTATGGTGCGTGTCGGCGGCCTTCAGCTGCTCCGCAAAGCAGGTAAACGCCAGCCGGATGTCGCTGGGCTCACCCCAAAAATGCAGCTCGATGCCATCCGAAAACGGACTCGGCAGATGATTGAAGAACAATATGACTGCTACCTGAACGGATTGGAGTCCGCTCTGGCAGGCCGCGGTATCCAGCGTATAAAACCGGATGCGCTGAACGGCGAGCAGGAGCAGGTTCTCGCGCGGCTGTTCGCCGAAGAGATTTATCCGGTTCTCACGCCGGTCGCTGTACAGTCCGGATTGCCGTGTCCCGCCATTCAGAATCTCGCCCTTTATATGCTGATTCACCTCGCCCCGGAAAACGGCGACCAGGCCGACCGTTACGCCATCCTGCCGCTGGGACAGCCCTTCGGACGTTTCTCCACCCTGCCCGCCGGAAATGGTCATGCCTTTATTCTCATTGAAGATGTAATCAAAAAACATCTGAACCGCTGGTTTACCGGCCTCAAGGTGATCGAAAGCGCCGTGTTCCGCGTCACCCGTAATGCAGATATCGCCCTGTACGAAGACGAAACCTCTGATTTACTTTCCGGTATGACCTCCATTCTTGAAGAACGCCGCTCGAGCCATTGTGTGCGCATTGAAATCGAAGCGTCCGCCTCCCGTCCGGCACAGCAGTTTCTCTGCGATCTGCTGAAAACCGATCCGTCCGATGTGTTCCGAATTAAAGGGCCACTGAATCTGAAAGATTTCATGCCGCTCAGTTGGATAGAAGGATTCAGCGAACTGAAAGCCAAAGCCTGGCATCCGCAACCTTCGCCGCAGATTGACCGTCATCGTCCGATGTTTGAGCAAATCGCCAAAAACAATCTCCTGCTTTACCATCCCTACGAGAGCTTTGATCCAGTCGTCCGGCTGATTGAAGAGGCGGCGGAAGATCCGTCCGTGCTGTCGATCAAACAAGTGCTTTATCGTACGAGCTCCGACAGTCCAATCATTACCGCGCTGACGGCGGCCGCTGAAGCAGGAAAATCCGTCACCGCGCTGGTTGAACTCAAAGCCCGTTTTGATGAAGAGCGCAACATCAACTGGGCGCAACAGTTGGAGCAGGCTGGCGTGCAGGTGGTGTACGGCGTGCAGGGGCTAAAGACCCATGCCAAAGTCTGCCTGATTGTCCGCCGCGAACCGCAGGGTATTGTGCGGTATGTTCATTACGGAACCGGTAATTACAACGATACAACCGCCAAGCTTTACAGCGATGTCAGTTTCATGACCCGCGATGACGATCTGGGGGCCGATGCCTCCGCTTTTTTCAATGCCGTCTGCGGCTGGTCGCAGCCGTCCGGCCTACGCAAAGTCTGCATGGCGCCGCTGGGTATCCGCGACCGGCTGGTTGAATTGATCGACGGTGAAATCGAACGGAGCCGACAAAAACAAAAGGCACTGATTCTGCTCAAGATGAACTCGCTGGTGGATGAAGCACTGATTCGAAAACTCTACCAGGCTTCCCAAGCGGGCGTGAAAATCAAACTCAACGTGCGTGGCATCTGCTGTCTGCGACCCGGCGTACCGGGGCTCAGTAAAAATATCACCGTCACCAGTATCGTCGGCCATTACCTCGAACACGCGCGCATTTTTTATTTCTATCGCGGCGGCGAAGAAACAGTTTTTATTTCCAGTGCCGACTGGATGCCGCGTAATCTTGACCGACGGGTCGAGCTGATGATCCCAGTTGAAGACCGATCAAGCCGTCGGCGGTTAATTGAAATCATCAAAACTCACTGTGACGATACGCTAAAGAGCTGGACGCTTCTTTCCGACGGAACCTATGTCCGCACAACGACAATTCCCGGTAAAAAGAAGGAAGTGAATAGCCAGCAGTTTTTCTATACACAGGCCTGCACAGCGGTTCGCGAATTCGCTAAGTCAAGCCGCACCACCTTGCGGCCTCACCGTCCCGTTCGAAAAAAATAAGCCATCCTCTTTTGCATTGTCACCTCCGCCCGTCGCGCATACTCTTCGCCCCTAAAAAAGGAACACCCTATGGCCGTCAATAAAACCAAACGCATTGGCATTCTAACTTCCGGAGGCGACTGTCCCGGACTTAACGCCGCCATTCGCGGTGTCGCCAAAGCAGCGCTGCATAACGGCATCAAAGTCATCGGCATCCAGGACGGCTTTCGCGGGTTGGTTGAAAACCGTACCGTTTCGCTGGAAGACTCCAGCGTCAGCGGCATTCTGACGCATGGCGGAACCTTTCTGGGATCGAGCCGCGACAAGCCGCATAAAATGAACATGGGCGGAAAAATCATGGACATGACCGATGTCGCCGTCGCCAATCTCAAAAAACTACAAATCGACTGCCTCGTCTGTCTCGGCGGCAACGGCACACAGAAAAACGCTTTACGGCTACACGAAAAAGGCGGCATCAATGTGCTGACACTGCCGAAAACGATCGATAACGATGTGGCGGAAACCGACATTACGTTCGGCTTCGACTCCGCCATGTCCATCGCCACCGAAGCCATTGACCGACTACACACCACGGCAACTAGTCATCACCGCGCCATCATCTGCGAAGTCATGGGTCACCAGGCTGGCTGGCTCCCGCTCGGTGCCGGAATCGCTGGCGGCGCAGACGTTATCCTGATTCCGGAAATTCCTTACGACCTGAAAAAAGTCGTCGAACACATCATGGCTCGTCGTCATCATAATAAACGGTTTTCTATTATCGCCGTAGCCGAAGGTGCGGTTTCAAAAGCGGAAACCGCCGAAGCCACCGCTGGGAAAAAGAAAGTATTGCAACCGACCATTCATAAAGAAAACGGCATCGTGCTGATCCAAGAACCGAAAGCCAGCCGGATCGCCCGCGAACTCCAGCAATTGGCCGACATCGATGTACGTGTCACCTCGCTCGGTCACATTCAACGCGGCGGAACACCGACACCGACCGACCGCTTGCTCTGTACCCGCCTCGGCACCAAAGCCGGACAGCTTCTCGCTGATGGAATTTATAACGTCATGGTCGCCATTCGTGGACAAGAGTGCGCTTCTGTGCCGCTCGAAAAAGTAGCTGGCATCACTCGCACCATACCGAAAGATCATCCGTGGATTGAAACTGCCCGACTAGTGGATACCTGCATGGGAGACTGAGTTCAGGAATCAGAGATCAGAGGTCAGAGATCAAAAACCGGAGATTCACATGAGCTGTCTAAAGGGGAAATCAGAAAGTAAAGAGAAGCCTGATCGGTTTAAGTGTCAAAAATGCGGAGCCATCAGCAAAAAGAAGAGCCATCTCTGCAAGCCGAAGAAGCTGAAGGAATAGTTTTTTAAATTCCTCCTAATCCCCATTGCGGGTGAAGATCGGTGTTTATTCATCTGGGATCGGATGGGATCACGGGGATTTCGCCCCGTGACCCTTCCACACCACCGGACATGCGGTTTTCCGCATCCGGCGGTTGAACCCGGCAGAGGTCATCTTTTCACCCCCGCAAAGTCCCACGGAATGATTAACCCGTCTTTCGCTGTTCGCGGGTAAAAGTGCCTTGTTTGCTGGATTTTCGCTCAA
>JBBQSL010000147.1:0-8281 GCA_038213895.1 Kiritimatiellales bacterium
GTTCAGCGCATCAAGGGCAGAAATCCACCGCCATTCTCAGGCAGGACGCAACCCTTCTCACTCCGCATAACGAATTAAAAGACTCTTCGTTTTCTATCGCCGTTGCCATCGAGTTGGATAAAACAAACCGCCGGAGTTTGCATGTCTGCATTCCGGCGGTCAGTTTTGCCCCCACAATCGGAATCAGCGACGCGTCCGTCTGAATATAACCAACAGGGCGCCGGAAAAAAGGATCAGGCCTGCCGAAGCCGGCTCGGGAATAGCTGTTGCGTTAACCTGAAAGTCGTACAGATTAAACAGAGCCTGATTACCTGTCCGCACCATATTAAAATAAACCCCAACGGCCTGAATATCCGTGAAGTTCATTGTGGAAAATGTGCCGATTGAATAATCGCTGGTTGATATCGGCGCCCAGGTGGTCTGCGTGGCATTGGTTCCAAAGTTAAGGAGCGATGCCGCAATGGACCATTCCGCCGCCGACACATAGTATTGACCGGCCTGCGCCACGACAAACCGCACACTCCGGCCGCCGCCGACATCGCCCCCTACGGTCATATTCATTAACAAAGCATCTCCGGGATTAAAGCCAAGCTGCGCGCTGTTGCCGCCGTTGATGAAATCTTCCTTTTTCCAAACGAACATTCCCTTAAGCGCATTATTCTGCGCCCCCCCGCTGGCTACCTGAACTTGGAGATTCGTCAAGACTTGTCGGACAAGCGGAGCATAGGCCATGCTAGGAGACCAGGTGGTAATCACCCCGCCATAAATTTTCCCATTATTGGCGTATGCGGCGGCGTTAATCAGCATTGTGGTATCTGAAAAATTCCACGTGTCCCCGCTGGTTGTATCACTGTCTGCCGCACGTGAGTTTACATTACCGGAAATTGTTGTGGTATAATCAACAATTAAGGCCGCGTTAACCCCCATCGATACTGTAAGCACGATCCCCGCTATGAACATTTTCTTCATTTGTTTTTCCTTTCTCATTTGTTTTCTCCTCTTTTTCTGCCTCGCATGAGTTCCCGAACTCTTCAATCTAACGGGTGCATTCTACACTTTTTATGACACATCAAGCATTTTTTTTCTCTTCTTGTGGCTTTATGTAAAGCTACCCACAACCCCGTTCTCTTTCCGTCGACTCAAAAGCCCCTCCGCACAAATTCCAGTGCAGAAAATCTGTTTAATTCAGTTCGGCCAAGGTCAGGAACCCGTCGCTGTCTTTATCCATCCGGACGAAACTCTGTTCATTTAATGTCGCAAACTCAGCCGCATTCAGCTTGCCGTCTTTATCCTGGTCGCAACGGGCAATCGCTGTCTGAAATTTGAATTCCGTATTGTCCAGATAACCGTCACCATTGGCATCGAGTCGGACAAACGCGGCGGCCCGATTCTGTAGATATTCACTCCGGCTGACCTTACCGTCACCATCGGTATCCATACTCGAATACATTTTTTCAGATACAGCGGCCAATCCCGATACCGCCGCCAAAGCAACCCCTGCTGCGATCATTCCTGTTTTTTTCATCACTATTCTCCCTGGTTTATCCTACGGTGTATTTTCGACAAGCGTCTAAATATGCCTCAATGTTTTCCCACGGCACCTCCGGCTCCAGCATATGGGTCGGACAGCAAAGCAATCCACCCTGCACACCAAAGAAATCGAGATTGCGCTTCACGGCTTCGCGCACTTCCTGCGGCGATCCGAACGGCATCAGTGTCTGCGTGCCGAGCGATCCATTAAAGGAAAGCTGCCCGCCGAACTCCTTAAAGACCTGTTGAACGTCCATCGACTCCGGCTGCACCGGATTGAGCACATCAATGCCGGCATCGATCAGCTCGGGAATCAGATCGATTACATGGCCGCAGGAATGATACTGAATGATCACATCCGGCTTTACTGCTTTGGCCGCCTGAATCACTTTACGCAGGCGCGGCTTGAGCCATTCCGCATAGAAATCGCGGGACATCATAGGAGAATCCTGCATGCCAATATCATCGCCCAGTGCAATAATATCAGCACCGGCTTCTGCAAACTTTCGCACACGGAAACAGGCCAGATCCGTGATCTTATCAAGCAGGAATAGCGCCACATCCTCTTCTCCCATCATATCCATCATTAACTCTTCCATGCCGCGCAGATACCAGGCGGTTTCCCAGATGGTACATTCCATCCAGACCTGCGCGGCCAGACCGCGAGCGTGCAACGCATCGACTTCGCGCTTGGCAAACGACCAATCGGCTTTCCCAAAATCGGGCCAGGGATAAGCCTGAAATTCTTCCAAGGTTTGGAACTTTTGCAGAGGATGACGCATATGCGTCATATGCTTAGCCGCCGCGCTGCCGGGTTCATGCACCACACCCCAGATATCGATGCGAGCGTCCGGATGAATCGGTGTGTCAAAGTACTGCGCCCTGTTCCATTTCCGCTCCGGCACAAAACCGGGTATTTCTGCAATCCATGGAAATCCCGGATCGGTGATCAGCCGGAATGGAAAACCGAATGTATCCGCATAGTCCGTTTCACCAGGATAGCGGCGCTTAAATTCGTCAATCAGAGAGGGACAGAGGACAAAGCAAACCGGAGCCTGCGCGTATCCGGTCTTTCGATATAAGCTCAGCAGGTTTTCGCACGGAGTCATACTAGAGAACCTCCATCACTTTTTCGTAATAAATCGACCTGACCGGGCCATTGAGCAGTGCATCGCCGGTCTCCTTCATCCATGTAACCAGTCGTCCATGCAGTTCCGCGCGCAGCGCAGCATGCTCCGGCTCTTCAGCCAGATTGTTCTGTTCCCACGGATCGTTTTGCAAGTCGTACAATTCATAGCGCGAACGCAGATCCATGTACTTTCCAACACTCGTCCGGAAAATGGCCCCCTGCATGATATCCGACGGCGTATCATAGAGTGTGTTCAGTTCAAAGTTAATAATGTACTTATGCGTCTTCGTGCGAATACAGCGAATCGGGTCGTAATTGCGGTGATAGGTTTTCTCGGCGAAAATTTCATCCGCCTCCTGATAAACACCGCCGCTCATCAGCGGATATAGACTGCGTCCCTGAATATTTTCCGGGACAGGAATATTTAAAGCCTCCAAAATCGTCGGGACATAGTCGACATTTGATACCAGACAGTCATGGCGGGTGCCGGGCTGCGCGACCCAGGACTCGCCACCGCCACACAGAATCAGCGGAGTTTCAATGCCGGGATCATACAGCGTACATTTGGCGCGCGGCATGGCCAGCCCATGGTCGCAGGTAAACAGCACCAGTGTCTCCTCTTTCAGTCCGAGCTCCTCCAGCTTTTTCATGATCCGCCCGACAGCTTCATCCATAACCCGGATTCCGCCCTGAAGCGCAGCGAACTCCTCGTCGGCGGCGGCCTTTTCCTCTTCCGTTTCCTGCGGAATATAGGCAGGAATATCGACACCGTGCTCGCGATCCGGCCCGACACCGCCAAAATCATACGGCCGGTGGGGCTCAAAGAATCCGGCGTACAAAAAGAACGGTTTTTCGCCATGAGCTTTCTGTTCGAGATAGAATCCGGCCTGCTCCGCAACATCCAGCGCATAAAGATTGGACATGTCTGGCATCTCATCGGTCAGAACGAGCAGATCTCCTTTCCGAACCACCGCCTCCTGATATCCCAGCCCTTCCAGAGTGTTGTTTTCATGCCAGTGTCCAACCACACCGGTCTGATATCCATTTTCCGATAAAATCCGGGTAATATGTTTTTCCCCGTCAGAAAACCGCCAAAGGAAGTCACGATGCGCCAGACCGAACACCCCGTTGGAGTGCGGAAAGCGGCCGGTCATAATAGACGCACGCGAAGGCGAACAACCGGGAGAGGTGCAAAAGTTGTTTTCAAACAATACCCCTTCCGCCGCCATGCGGTCTAAATTCGGCGAATGAACACTTTTTGCACCGTAACAGTTCAGGTGCCGGCCCAGATCGTGACAGACCACCAGCAGGACATTTTTCTTTTTCACTGGAACCCTTCTTTGAAATTATCGGCGGCAACCGGAAAACCCGTCGCCCCGCGCATTGAATAATTTCATGGGTCAGTCCGGTTTTCCGACCGTTTTCTTTCAGCATAAATCTTTACGTAAAGATCACACGAGCCGCGCCCGTTCAGATGTCGCGCAGCGGAAGCATCATTTGAATCAGCGGCTGATCCCCGATGGGCGGCCCGACCTTCTTCACGCTTCGTCCACGAACCCAAAGCCCTTCGCAAACTCGCTGACTCGGACTTTTGGGAACCCCCTTCTCTCCACGGTGGATCATTCCGACCAGCATATCGACCGTCGTCGCGCCGATCATCTCTCCGTTCTGGTCGATTCCGGAAAGATTGATCGGATTGTATTGATCCGGCCGATTGAGAACCGCCAGGCCGAGTTGCGCCGGAATGCGGATTCCCATGGCAGACAAATTCTCATACGTCGAAATGCCGGTTCCGATAATCGCATCCACGTTATTCTCTTTGATCCATGCCCGGGCAGCCTGTTCGCCTAACTCATCATAAATAAAAGTCGGCGGTGTATTCTGCAATCCCCGCATGTTTCTCCACAGCAGGTAGGCGGCATACCAGCGGTGCCGGGTTCGCATCTCCAGTTTGCGGGACATAAAAAAACCAATCCGGCGATAGCCCAGATTTTCCAGAGAATGGAGCAACAACAGCATCGCATTAAAGTGATCGTGCCGGGCGCACTGAAGCACCGGGGTATCCATCGATTCATCCAGAGCAACGGCCGAAAACCGTTGCCAGTCGAACTCCAGTTTTCTAACCAAATTCACTTTGGGGCCCAGCGGCGGAACCAGCACCCCCTGAATCCCCTGCGCCCAGAGCATCCGGCTGAGTTTCCCGCGGGACAACTTCGGATCCAGCGCCCACACCGGCTCAAGAAGGTAGCCATGCTTTTCTGCCTGGTGCAGCGCCCCCTGATAGCAGTTCCACACGTGATGCCGCTTTTTCCAAGCATCCGCTGTCAGATCGCTGGTCAAATAGATGAGTTTATCCTGCGGATGCGCGTGTTGGCTGCGGGCGACTTCCGCCATAGCCTTGGCAACACGCGGGTTTGCTTTATACCCGAGGCCGGTTGCAATTTTTTTAATTTTCTCGCGGGTCTCAGCGGAAATGCCGGCATCATCACGCAGCGCCAACGAAACAGCCATCCGGCTCACACCGGCCTTCTCCGCAACATCCCTCAGAGCCACTAGCTTATTCGAGTGCATTGTTCTGGTAGAGTACCAGAATTCCAGACAGACTTAAACGGATTTTATCCTGAACATACGAGCCATGCCCGGTTCGGGAAGCTCAACCTCAAAAACTCCGCTCTCTTTTTTCAAAACATTAGACCCGAGCGAAGCGAGAGAGGCCGCGCTATTGTGCGGCAACCAAAGGGCATGGCAAACCGGCCGGGCGGACGGATAAACACATTCGACCGTTTTTTCCAATCCTTGGAAATTTCCGAGCGGAATTTTAAAAACATTGGAGACGCCGCCGAAGCGCCAGACCGAAAGGAGAATTTCTCCGCCCCATTGCAGTCCGAAAGCGCCCCACTCACTGTCGTGCCGCACCAAGCCGATTGGCCAAACCGGATCAGCCTGCGGAATACGCTCGCGATAGGTTTTATAAAAAGCCACGGCTTCTTTGATCAGATCAAGCCGCACACCTTCCATGGTTTGCATCTGCCCGCTAAGGTAAATACGCCAGCTCATGGCAGAGACCATGTTCATGATGACCGATTCTTCGGTAGCATCCATCAGCGGGTAAGCCCAGACGCCTGCCTGCTCCGGGCAGACCCCGGTGGCGCTGTTGATGGAAATGCGCGCGTTCATCAGGTAGTCCTGATTGTCCGTAGTCGATGAGGTGGAGTGCAAATCCATCAGGCCGTAGGTCATGCGTAGTCCGCCGGAGGAGCAGTTTTCAATCACCAGATCCGGATAACGTTCAAAAATCCCAGCCAGCCACTTTTTATAGGCACGCTGGTGTTCAAGCAATCCGTCACCATAGCTGTCACTGTCAACTTCCGTACCGGCACCGATATCAATGTTGTAGTCCATCTTAATAAAACCGCAGCCGTAGTCTTCGACGACGCGCCGGACGACTTCGTCGGCATGCGCCCGAACGATTGGATGGCGGAAGTCGAGCTGATACGACTGAACCTCCTTGATCCGTTCGCCGTGGCGGCGGAAGAAACATTCGTCCGGCCATTCATCGGCCAGCGGACACTTCTCGCCCATGCGCTCAATCTCCAGCCAGAGACCGGGAATCATTCCTTTTTTGCGGATATATTTGAGCGGCTCCTCGATGCCGCCGGGAAAACGTTCCAGCGACGGCATCCACGCGCCGACGCCATCCCACCACGGCCCTTTGTCGTACCAACCCGCATCGATAACAAAATATTCGGCTCCGGCGGCGGCGGCTTTATCGATCAGCGGGATCAGTTTTTCGGTGGTGGGGTCACCGAACAAACAGTTCATGTAGTCGTTGAAGATAACCGGTAACGTTTCGTTGTCGGGGTTCGGGCGGCGGATGCGGCGGCGGTAGTCGTTGAGATACTTAAACGGCTGATCACAGCAGGCTCCAATCGCAATTGGAACCGATTTGAAACTCTCCCCCTGGGAAAGTTTTATCCACCACTGGGTTTCGCGCTCGGTCGGGCCGCTGAGCTGAAGGTAGAGCTGCCGGCCGACATCGCCGATCTCCCACTGCCAGGAGCCGTGCGTTTCGATCTGCCAGAAAAGAAAACGATTTTCGGCGGGAATTTCCAGTACGCCCATCGGCAGAAAGTTCTTCGCCGCGTAGGAACCGGTGTTGGAGAACGAAACCTGCTTCAAGGACTGCGCGGCCTCGCTCATGTTCGTCAGGCCAAGCTCCGCGAGCGGAGTTTTCCGCCACTGAAACTCGGCTTTCCAGGAGTGATGCGGAATGTGCATGACCACGCCATCATTCCAATGCCCTGCCGCCCGCTCTTTGGTTATACCGCAGACGGCGAAAGAGCTGATGTATTCTATGCCCACCGGTTTTTTCCAAACATTGGAAACTTCAGTCCAGGCTCGGACGACGGGGATGCCGTCGAAAAACTGAATGTGGCTGACGATGCGCAGACGGTCGGATTCCTGCGTGATTTCGAGCTTGCGGCCATTTTCGTTGCGCGTGTCGGTGTGCGATACATAGCAGGAATATCCGCCGCCGGGATTGGAGCCGGTATGTTTGGCGGCGTGGTGACCGTGATTATTCTGGCCGGTCACATGAACATGGGCCAAAGCCAGCGCCTCGCAGAACTGATCTTCTGACGGCAGGGTTTCCGGTCGCAACGGCGCGGTGCCAAAATGCTCCAGCGACACAGTTCCTTTTGGATTGACCGCCAAAACCAGAAACAGTCCGTTCTCTTCGATGGTCAATAGTTTTTTGTTTTTAACAGCCGGAGAATTCATTAATCAGTCCTGTTTAATGTGTGCGCAGTTTTTTAGGGTGACCGGCCCGCCGGAGCCGCCCTCTTTGCAGATAAATTTATTGTTTTGAATCACACCGCCATCCAGATTTTCAATCCAGAGCGCGCCGCTGGGCCGAGCATACTCAATCGTGTTATCCTTAAAGATCAAATTGCTGCGGCAGCTCTTGATAATGACCGGTGCAGTCTCCGGATGACTCGTATGCCAGGCAAATTTGCAGTCGCGGACGGTATTGCCGACCACGGTGACGTTTTCATGCACACTGGCTTCCAGCCAGTTGGGAATGGCGGTGGAAAGGTCGATTGCCTCCATGGCACACCTTTCGATGAGGTTGCCCTGAATCAGCCCGTCGCTGGCCTTGGCGAGGATGCCGCGACCGCGGTTGTGGCCCAGTTGGCAGTTAATGACTTTGTAGCCGCTGCCGACGCGGTTCATCGCGCAGAGTACAGAGACCGCTTTCACTTCCAGTGGCTGATCGAGCGTGACCTTGTACACTTCGGTACAGCGCTGCCAGATGATCATGCGCGGCAGATCGTCTCGTTTCACTTTCTGAATTTTCTCCGCCGGATAATCCCGGACCCGTTCCACAGCAACGGCGGTGGAGCGCCCCAGCAGCGCGCCGGTCAGGTCAGCCATTTCCAGCGGGTCGCCGGGCTGAATGTTCATGGAGCCGCGAGCGATCACAAACAAATCGTTCCCTTTGCCCTCCACAACGATATGGTAGTCGCCGCGGATGTTGACGTTGTCGTCGCCCATGTATCCGGCGGTGCATTCTTCAATGTGCGGGCCGACTACGGCGCCGACACTGTGGAAGGCATCGAAGTT
>JBBQSL010000148.1:0-8138 GCA_038213895.1 Kiritimatiellales bacterium
GAGGGTTCCTTGCTTTGACGAGCGCGAGCAAAGTCAGTGGCTACATCAAATCTTTGGCTCCAGTCAGAGCTGCTTCAAGTGCCGCAGGATTGCGGCCGCCGGCCTGGGCGCGGTCGGGTTTGCCGCCGCCGCCGCCGCCGCCGCCGCACTGTTTAGCGATGGCGCCGATAATTTTTCCGGCGTTTTTTCCGGCTTTGACGAGATCGGGAGTGACACAGCAGGCGAGGGCGACTTTACCGTCGGTGACACCGCCGAGGATGACGACGGCGCTGGTGAGTTTCGGTTGGAGCGCGTCCATGACGGCACTGAGCAACTCGGCATCGGCTTCACCCATGTTTTCGACGAGCAGTCCGTCTTTTACTTTAGTCAGCAGTTCGTCGGCGATGGCTGGGGCCTTGGCCTGCATTTCAGCCTGCCGCTGTTTGGCGAGCTGTTTCTGGCGTTCAACTTCTTTGGTGCGTTCGGCTTCGGCGGCGGCATCGGCTTTCTGCTGCTCGATAAATTCCTCGGCATGCTTGCCGCAGGCGGCCTCGATGCGGCGGATACCGGCGGCGATGGAGGATTCACTCATGATTTTGAAGAGCTGGATGTCGCTGGTATTTTTGACATGGCAACCGCCGCACAGTTCCATTGATAAGCCGTCATATTTTCCTTTGGCTCCGCCGATTTGCAGGACGCGCACTACGTCGCCATATTTTTCGCCGAAGAACTGCTGGATAGCCGGATGTTTCTGTACTTCGGTAAATGGCACTTCGCTCCAGTAAACCGGTTCGCTGGCTTTGATCCGGTCGTTGACCAGTTTTTCGATTTCGGCGATCTGCTCGGCGGAAAGTTTTTCCGGCGAGTTGAAGTCGAAGCGCAGGCGTTCCGGCGCGACGAGCGAGCCGCGCTGGCGGGAGTCGGCGCTGACAACTTTATGCAGCGCCCAATGGAAAAGGTGCGTCGCGGTGTGGTGACGCTGAATGTCGGCGCGACGTTCGGCATCGACGTCAACTAGTACGCCTTCGCCCGGTTCGGGCGCGCGGCCGGAAACTAGTTTAGCGTGGTGGACGACGAGTTCGCCCTGCCGCTGGGTATCGAGAATCAGCAATTCACCGATTGTCTCTTCGTGTGCGATGACGCGCAGTCTGCCGGTATCGCCGGACTGTCCACCCATTTCAGCGTAGAACGGCGTCTGGTCGAGAATGATGTTAAATGTGGGGCAGACATTCTTGTCTGCCATTTCTTCGCCGCTTTCGGATGAGCAGACAGGAATGTCTGCTCCACATGGGGAGATCGCCTCAACCAGTGCTTCGGCTTCGAGGGAGTCGAAGCCGATAAATTTTGTCGGGTTGACTTTCAGACCTTCGCTTTCGACGAGGACGACGGATTTTTTGGCGGCGTGGTCGGCGCGGGCGCGGTTGCGCTGTTCTTCCATCAGTTTTTCAAAATCGGCGGCATCAACGGTGAGTCCGCGTTCGCGGGCCATCACGTCGGTCAAATCCAAGGGGAATCCATAGGTGTCATATAGGACGAATGCGACCGATCCGGGGAACTGCTTGCCGCATTTTGCTGCCTCGGCATTGAAAAGATCGATCCCGCGGTCGAGGGTGCGGTTGAAGGATTCTTCTTCGGCTTTGAGCGTTTTTTCGACGCGGGCGGCGTTTTTGCGCAGTTCGGGGAAGGCGTCGCCGAAGCTGTCGGCGACGACGGAGGCGAGTTTATAGAAGAAGGGTTCGCGGAAGCCGAGGGCTCGGCCGTAGCGGACGGCGCGGCGCAGGATGCGGCGCAGGACGTAGCCGCGGCCTTCGTTCGACGGCGCGATGCCGTCGGCGATAGAGAACGTCAGGCAGCGGCTGTGATCGGCAATTACTCGAAAAGCGATATCAATTGCCGATTGCTGATTGCCGATTGCCGCTTGGGGTGCAAGAAGACTGGATGTGTATTTACAGCCGCTGAGTTCCTCCAGTTTTTGGAAAATTGGCGTGAAGATGTCGGTTTCGTAGTTGGAGATGACGCCGGAGAAGTCCTTAAAGCCCTTGGTGCATTGGATGATGGAGCAGGCGCGCTCAAAGCCCATGCCGGTATCAACGTGCTTGGCGGGTAGGGCGACGAAGGTGCCGTCGGGGTTGGCGTTGAACTGGATAAAGACGAGGTTCCAGATTTCTATGCAGAGTGGCGATCCGGCGTTAACCATTTTTGCGCCACCGTCGCCTTTTGGGGAGAGGTCAACGTGTAATTCGGAGCACGGGCCGCAGGGGCCGGTGTCGCCCATCATCCAGAAGTTGTCTTTGCGGTTGCCGGGGACAACTTGGTCGGCGGGTAGGTATTTGAGCCACATATTTTGTGCTTCGGTGTCGGCGGGCATTTTGTCGTCGCCGCCGAAGTAGGTGGCGTAGAGGCGTTCTGGCGGGAAGCTCCAGACTTTGGTGATGAGTTCCCACGCCCAGTCGATGGCTTCTTTTTTGAAGTAGTCGCCGAAAGACCAGTTACCGAGCATTTCGAAGAAGGTGTGGTGGTAGGTATCGAGACCGACGTCGTCGAGGTCGTTGTGCTTGCCGCCAGCGCGGATGCATTTCTGGGTGTCGGCGGCGCGACCCGGATTATAAGGACAGTTGGACTGTCCGAGGAAGATGGGGACGAACTGGTTCATACCCGCGTTGGTGAAGAGCAGGTTCGGGGAGTCGGGGAGCAGGCTGCCCGAGGTTACGATGGTGTGCTGTTTCGATTTGAAGAAATCGAGGAACGACTGGCGGATTTCGGTAGAGGTCATCATGAAACAAGTCCCTGTTATTAGTTATTTGTTATTGGTTATTGGGGTTCCGAATAATAAACCGCCAATATCGAATAATACGTCCTGCCTTTGCAGGAAGTTTCGGAATTTAGCATGAACCGCCCAGATTTCACGGATTTTTTCTGTTTTTCCTCTAACTGGTTTCTAACCTTGGAATGGTTTGGGTTTGACCAGAGCGGAGCCGGATGCAAGGATGTGCGTCCAATCTTATCCGGAACCAAGGAGTGTATGGGATATGAGTGACTGGATCGGCCATGAATGCGGCATTGCCGCCATACGGCTTCTCAAGCCGTTCGAATATTATGTCGAAAAGTACGGTTCGCCGACTTTTGCCATCAATCGTCTCTATCTGCTGATGGAAAAGCAGCATAATCGTGGGCAGGACGGTGCTGGCGCGGCAGTGGTTAAACTGGATGTTGATCCGGGCAAGCCGTTTATCTTCCGTGCTCGATCGGCGGATAAAGATCCAATTTCCAGAGTTCATCAGGAAATGCTGGCTTCATTGGCGGAATCTCAGGCTGAAAATCCGGCGCATGCGGACGATCCGGTCTGGCTGAAGCGCAATGCCAAGTTTGCTGGAGAATTGCTGCTGGGGCATCTGCGTTACGGCACGCGTGGCCGCGGCGGGATTGATTTTTGTCATCCGTTTTTGCGCCCGAGCAACTGGCGTAGCCGTAATCTGGTGCTGGCGGGTAATTTCAACCTGACGAACAATGACGAGCTTTTTGATGCGTTGGTCGAGCTGGGGCAGCACCCGATTGATGAAACCGATACGGTGATGGTGCTGGAGAAAATTGGTCATTTCCTCGACGAAGAAAACGATCGGCTTTTCCGCGAGTTCCGCAAGGAGGGATTGGAGCGTTCGCTGATTTCTGGGAAAATTGCGGATCATCTTGATCTGGTGACGGTTCTGAAGCGTGCGGTGAAGAATTTTGACGGCGGGTACACCATGGCGGGCATCATCGGCAACGGCGACCTGTTTGTTATGCGCGATGCCTGTGGCATTCGCCCCGGCTATTTTTATCGCGATGACGAATTTGTGGTCGTGGCTTCTGAACGACCGGCTATTCAGACGGCGTTTGATGTACCGCTGAATTCGGTGGAGGAAATCAAGCCGGGTCACGCGCTGATTGTCCGTCGTAACGGCGAAGTGCTCCACGAGCAGATTTCTGATCCGCAGGAAATTCGTCCCTGCTCTTTTGAGCGTATCTATTTTTCACGCGGTACCGACGCCGACATTTACCGCGAACGCAAGCAACTCGGGCGGCAGCTTACCGAGCCGGTTTTGAAGGCGATTGACTATGATCTGGATAATACTGTTTTTTCTTATATTCCTAACACGGCAGATGCCGCATTTTACGGGCTGATGGAAGGTGCCAAGGCTTACGTGGCGGAGCGGGCGAGATATCATATTCTGCACGAAAAAAATATTTCAGCGACGCGGATTGCCGAGCTGGTGAACTATCAGCCGCGCATGGAAAAGGTCATGACGAAGGATGCCAAGCTACGTACCTTCATCACCGCCGACTCGGATCGGCGCGAACTGGTTTCGCTGGTTTACGACACCACCTATGGCGTGGTAAAGAAAACGGATACACTGGTGATTCTTGACGACTCCATCGTGCGTGGCACGACGTTACGCGAAAGTATTCTGCGGATTCTAGACCGGTTGCATCCGAAAAAGATCGTGATTGTTTCCTCCGCGCCGGAGATCCGTTATCCGGATTGCTATGGCATCGACATGTCCAAACTCAAAGATTTCGTCGCTTTTCAGGCGGCCATTGCGCTGGTAAAAGAACGGGGTCGTGAAGCCTTACTGAAGCAGATTTATGATGCCTGTAAAGCGAGTCTCGACCTGCCGCGCGATGAAGTGCGGAATGAAGTTCAGACTCTCTATAAACTTTTCAGTCTCGGTGAGGTGGAGAAGAAAATTGCGCAGATTCTCCGGCCTAACGACCTTAAGGCGGGATTCCAGGTGATTTATCAGAATATTGAAGGCCTGCATGCGGCTTGCCCGAACCATAAAGGCGATTGGTATTTTACTGGCGATTATCCCACGCCCGGCGGAAATCGCGTCGCCAACCGTTCCTTTATTAACTTTATGGAGAACAGTGACGAGAGGGCGTACTGAGAATGGAATGATAGGGTGGTGGAATACTGGATTGTTGAGAAAGCCGACTTCCAATGATTGGAAAACTATGAGCGACCTGAAGCCAATTGAACCGTTGATTCTAACCCTGCGCGGCCAGCGCGTTATTCTGGATAAAAACAGTTCAGGAGAATGAGTACCTATGGAAACAAGACCGAAACTGACGGACTTTGATCTCTTCCTTTACGGCAAAGGAACGCATTACCGGACATATGAAAAGTTCGGTGCACATCTGCTGGAAGCGGACGGTAAGCAGGGTGCCTATTTTGCGGTTTGGGCACCGAACGCACGAAATGTCAGCGTCATCGGTTCGTTTAATAACTGGGAGGCGTGGATTCATAAGATGGCGCTGATCGGCAACTCAGGCATCTGGGAGTTATTTATTCCCGGCGTTAAAGAGGGCGACCAGTATAAATTTGAAATTCAAGGGCCGTCCGGTTTCTGGGCGCAAAAGGCTGATCCCTATGCGTTTCAGGCCGAACTTCGTCCGCGTACGGCTTCCGTCGTTTGCGATTTGACCCGCTACACCTGGAACGATGATGCATGGTTGCAAGCGCGCGGCGAAACCAAATGGCACGAAACGCCGATTAGCGTTTATGAAGTGCATTTAGGCTCGTGGAAACGGATGGACGGCTGGCGTTGGCTGACCTATCGCGAGCTAGCCGAGCAGATGATCCCCTATGTCAAGGAACTGGGCTACACACACATTGAGCTGATGCCGATTGCCGAGCATCCGTTCGACGGATCGTGGGGCTACCAGACCAGCGGCTACTTTGCGCCAACCTCGCGCTTCGGCACGCCGGACGATTTCCGTTATTTTGTGGATCGGTGCCATCAGGAAGGACTCGGCGTGATTCTCGACTGGGTTCCGGCGCACTTTCCGAAAGATGCTCACGGTCTCGGCTATTTTGATGGCACGCATCTATATGAGCATTCCGACCCGCGTCAGGGCGAACATATGGATTGGGGCACGCTGATTTTCAACTATGGCCGCAATGAAGTCAGCGGCTTCCTGCTTTCCAATGCCATCTTCTGGGCACACGAATATCATATCGACGGACTGCGCGTGGATGCCGTCGCCAGCATGCTTTACCTCGACTATTCCCGCAAAGCCGGACAGTGGATTCCGAATAAATATGGTGGACGAGAAAATCTGGAAGCCATTGAATTTATTAAGCACTTCAACAGCACGGTGCATGCGGAATGCCCTGGTTTTCTCACCTTCGCCGAAGAATCCACTGCTTTCCCGCAGGTTTCGCATCCGGTCGATTCCGGGGGTCTCGGCTTTGACTTCAAGTGGAATATGGGCTGGATGAATGACACGCTGAAATATTTCAGTAAAGACCCGGTCCATCGGAAATATCATCAGGGCGACCTGACCTTTTCTATGATCTACGCCTTCACCGAAAATTTCATTCTGCCGTTCTCGCACGACGAAGTCGTTCACGGCAAAGCCTCGCTACTCGACAAAATGCCTGGCGACTTTTGGCAGAAGTTTGCCAACCAGCGGTTGCTTTTCGCCTATATGTTTGCACACCCCGGCAAAAAGTTACTATTTATGGGTTGCGAGATCGGCCAGTGGCGCGAGTGGGACGCTACCACCAGTCTTGACTGGAACCTGCTCGCCTACGATCCGCACCGGAAACTCAAAGTGCTGGTGCAAAAACTCAATGCGCTCTACACCGGCGAAGCCGCGCTCTACGACATAGAATCATCGTGGGAAGGTTTTGACTGGATTGATTTTCAGGATGCCGGCAGTTCCGTGGTTTCCTTTTTGCGCAAAGGCCGCGACCCACAGGAAATTATTGTTTGCCTGCTCAACCTCACGCCCACGCTGCGTCCCGGCTATCGTTTCGGTTTGCCGGAGGCCGGCAACTGGAAAGTTATTCTCAACACCGACGCTGCTATCTACGGCGGTAGCGACACTGGCCCGAAAGAAGACGCGGTTTACGACGCGCACCACCTGCCGTGGCACGGCAAAGGCTTTTCCATCCAGCTCGACCTGCCGCCGCTCGGTGCACTCATGCTCAAGTTTCAGCGGTGAGGTGACGGATGTCGGTATTTATTTTACTTTTCTGGCTTCTTTTCGGTCGTGTAACTTAGAAAGCCTTTGATGGTTTCCTGATAGAGATTATCTGTGAGAAGCCACTTTTCATAGAGGCGGGCGGTCTGTTTGATCTGACCGGCAATCTGTTTCTGCTCCGGAGTTAATTCACTGGAACTTTTCTGATAAAGGGAGATATCCGGTTCCGAAGGCAGGGGGCGGCGGACGGACGGTGACATGGAGCGGTCGTATCGGTAGATGACAAGCTCCTCCGTGGTGACCAGGTGCCGCCATAGAAAAGCCTGCATCCAGTCTTCAGCCGGAACGGCCCGCCAGACTTTCTGCTGCCCGCCGATTTCCGCGGTTCCGGTGATCACGGCCGGAACAGATCCTGTCAGATCCTTTCCGGTGTAGCGGATGCTGAATTTTGTTTTTTCGGCTCCGGCTGGGAGCGTGACGGGTTTGGCCTCAAAGCCAGCAACCGGCTCTGTCAACCGAAGAGTGATCGGTCCGCTAAAACCGTCCTTGCGGATGGCGTAGACATTCACGGACGCATTGTTACTGCGAAGATCAAAGTGCGAGGGTTCGATGCGCAGGGCGAAGTCAGGCCGCGGTGGGCTGAGACGCAGGCGGTAGGCATTGTTGGGCCCGCCCTGGTGCGCGGTGTCAGTCAGATGGACATAGTAGGTTCCATCGGCGGGCAGTTCGATCATGATGTATGAGTCGGCATGGTGGGTTTTCAGTCCGGATCCTGGATCGCCGTGGTCGTCGTTGATGGCGATCATCTTGCCAGTGCTATCAGTCAGTGTAAGCAGTGAATCGAGCGGGGAATCGAGTCGCCGGGCATTGACTTCGGCGACGACGGTATCGCCTTTTCTGGCGGTGAACCGGAATACGTCTCGGTCGCCAGGAGTTTCAATGTGCCCGTTAATGATGATGGGCAGTGTGACTTCCTGAGCGGTCTGCGGATCATCGTTCGACCGGCTTTCAGTGCATTCCGGCAGGGTGTCGAGAGCGAACGGGATGAGATTAGAAACAGCATCTTTCACTCGGGCACTGACTAGGTGGATGCCTTCTTCTGCTTTCGAGCCGGGGAGCGTCAGGGTTGCATTATTCAGATTCCAGCCATTTAGATCTGTAGAAACTGTTTCTCCGGTGCGGGCACCGAGCGG
>JBBQSL010000149.1:0-8039 GCA_038213895.1 Kiritimatiellales bacterium
CGCTTCAGCCAACAGCGCTTTATTGGCGGTGACCACGGATTTACTGTTTTTCAGCGCACGCAGTACAAAATCCTTGGCGACCTTGATGCCGCCGATCAGCTCGACGATGACATCGATTTCTGGGTCATTAATCACGGAAAGTGCATCGGTCGTCAGCAAGGATTTATCCACATTGACGCCACGATCGGTTTTGATATCGAGGTCGGCGATTTTTACGACCTTCGGAAAAATACCGGTACGCTGCGCCATCAGTTCGCCGTTTTTGAGAATCGCCTCCACCACGCCTGCACCGACCGTACCGAACCCTAGAATACCTATCTTTACTTCTTTCATACGAAATCCTTGTTTGGAGCGCAGACTTTACCCGAAAGCCGTTGAACCTCAAGGCGAAAGCCGCACGAGAAAGTCAAAGGTCTTAAGGTCGAAGGTCGAAAGGGAGCCCTCCCCCAATTTCCTGGGTTCGGATTTTTAGACCTTCAGACTTTTAGACATTCGACTCTATTTTTGAAAAATTGAAACTTGCTCCGCGAAAACGGATCGGTACGATGGGCGGCTCATTTTAGGAGAAATTCATGAAAATCAATCCGTCACCCAGTTACAGCATTGACCTGACTGTTGAATCAAATCTCGACCGTCCGGCGCTCGAAAAAATCATCAGTGATGCTGAGGGTGTACCCGCCCTGTCTGAAGGCATTGCTAGCCTTTTTCGCTTTGTGGTCAACTGCCGCGACAGCGAACACCAGCAGGTGATCATCTGGACTTTGGAAAACACGGTAGGCACCAAGGTTCTTTCCGCCGACGAAGTGACGTTCCGCTCGCATATCGGCGGTAAAATCGCGGTAACGAGCAAGCTCGACCTTTCCGCCAAAGGCGCTCTGGCGATTGCCTACACGCCAGGCGTCGGACGCGTCTGTATGTCGATCAACGAAAATGTGGCCCGCGCCGATGCCCTGACGGTTAAAAATAATATGGTGGCCGTCGTTTCGGACGGCACAGCGGTACTTGGTCTTGGCGACATTGGGCCCGAAGCTGGTATGCCAGTTATGGAAGGTAAAGCCATGCTGTTTAAAGAATTTGGCGGCGTAGATGCTTTCCCGATCTGTCTGGCCACTAAAGATACCGAAGAAATTATCCGGACGGTGAAACTGCTGGCACCAACGTTTGGCGGCATCAACCTCGAAGATATTTCGGCCCCGCGCTGTTTTGAAATTGAAGAACGACTGAAGGCGGAAATGGACATCCCGGTATTCCACGACGACCAGCACGGTACGGCGGTCGTTTCATTGGCAGCACTCTACAACGCACTCAAAATTACCGGCAAAAAGATGGAAAACCTGAAGATCGTCGTTAATGGCGTCGGTGCCGCAGGCGTGGCCTGCTCAAAAATTCTGCTGGCGGCGGGTGTAAAAAATCTGATCGGCTTCGACCGAACCGGTGCCATTTATCGCGGACGTAAAGATGGTATGAATTCCGTCAAAGAATGGTTCGCCCAAAACACCAATCCAGAAAATGAAAAAGGCTCTTTGCATGACGCCATGAAAGGTGCCGATCTATTCCTTGGCGTTTCAGCACCGGGCTGCATTACGGCCGAAAATATTAAAAACATGGCGAAAGACCCGATTGTTTTTGCTATGGCCAATCCAATTCCTGAAATCATGCCGGAAATTGCCAAACCTTGGGCGCGCATCATGGCGACGGGCCGTTCGGACTATCCGAACCAGATCAACAATGTGCTCTGCTTCCCCGGCATTTTCAAAGGGGCTCTGCGCTGCCGCGCTAGAGCGATCAGCGAAGGAATGAAACTGGCGGCGGCTCGTGCAATTGCCGGATTGGTTTCCGCCGATGAGCTTTGTGAAGAGTTTATCATCCCGTCCGTCTTTGACCGGCGCGTAGCCTCTGTGGTCGCCGACGAGGTGGAACGCGTAGCACGTGCTGAAGGCCTCGCCCGTGAAGTAATTGACAGCAAAACGCTCTACAAACTCCGCTAGTTCACAAACAGGCCGATTCTTGTTCGGCTTCTGAAACTCTTTCGACTTCGATGAGTCGTGCGAAAAGCGCGTGGCGCAGGATGCGCAAATCAGCGGCCAATGAACGGGTATGGGCGTAGTACAAAGCGTCCATCTGTTTATCGACCTCGATAAAGGCATCTGAGTAGCTAAAAACCGCAGGGAAGTAGCGTTTAGGCTCCTTAATCACGCCACTATTAACGGCCTTTGGAACCTGCCCGCAAAGCCAGATTTTTCCTTTGAGCACGTTAAGCAGTTGCGGAAAACGGTCGAGTGATGCGCCATAAAATATCATCAGAAGAAAACAAGGCATAGGGCTGGATGCCACGAAGTGCGGCAGGTTTACTTCCTTTCCGTCAATACCCCAGCAATTTCGATCAACAAAACGTCCTTTTCCAAGCAGTCGGATTATGCTGTAGACGAAAAAGAAGTGGATGAACTGAAAGATAACAAGTAACAGCGAGAACTCCCAACTGAAAACAGCACGCAGCGCATCGCGAAAATAATGGCGGGGATTGGTCTGAGAAACCAGCCATGGATCTTCGATCTCAAGACAGGTTCCGTCCTCAGGATCTATAATGCGATTGCCGGAAACGATCTTCCCTTTGATCTCCAGATTTCGTCCGACATAGGTGTCAGAAAGAATGATACTTTCAGAAATCTCACACTGACGATCAATAAGAACATGATCGGAGACGACAGCATTCGGTCCGATTACAGCGATAGCACCTACACGGCAATCATTGCCAATAGCGAGCGGAGGAATCAGCGAAACGGAAGGCGGCGTAATTACGTTATAACCAATCGATGCCCCACCAGAAGGAGAGTACCCGCTGGTGAGGTAGCGACTCATTTCGTCTCGGACAACTTCCATGTTCAGCCGATAAAAATGCGTAATATCGCAAATGCAGGTAAAATCTATTCCGCAGGCATCCGGTGGATAGCTGAAATTGGTTCCAATGCACGGGTCAATACATAGCAGATCTCCGCAGCATTGGCCGGTTCGAATAAACTTCCCGATGGCTTCGCTGCTACGACTGATAAAAAAGGCACAATGACCTTCATGACATACACACCCGCCTTCAAGTAGCCTGCGTAATTTTTCCTTTGAAAAATCCGCACGACGGCGGGGAAACAGCACGTCGCCGATATAAAGTAACCCATCGTTCCAACGATCCGGATCGCGGGAAAGATAGGTTTTCGGATCATCTTCGGCGTGAATGAAGCTGTAGTTTATACTCAGCCCCCACTTCGCCCCGTTACCGCAGAACATTTCAACATATTCAGCGTCCTGCCCGAGAATAATCTGAATATCCGTTACACCGAGATCAACGCAAATTTCTATCCAGTAACTTAGTAGCTGACGGCTACCGATCGGCAACAGTACCCAAGGATGATCCCCTAGCACATCCGCCCACAACGGTTTCCCGCCCGTATAAAGTACTGCTTTCATCCGATACAGATCTGCCATTCAGATTACTTTTTGGCCGCTTTTTGAGCTTCTTCTACCGTGTCGTAGATCTCAAAAACTTTATATGCGCGGGTAATCTCGAATACCATACGCGGTTTTTTCTGAAGACAGGCCAGTTTCATATCGCCGCCGCGCTCCGTAATCCGCTTAAGTGCCGCAATAAGAGATCCGAGACCTGCACTATCCATGAAGTCGACCGCTGACAGATCGAAAACGAAGTTTTTAACATCGGCCTCACCGGACTGCCATGCGGCAAGTTGCTCACGAAACGCTTCAACCGTGGCCGCCGTAAGCGGACCGGATAGCGTGACGATCCCGATTCCCTGTTCCTTTGTACATGCTACACTCATAGGTACTCTCCTGTTCTAATACGCCCCCCGTCCAAAAAGAACGGCGGGAATGGTTTTCAACATAATGCAAATGTCCTGCCAGATACCTCGGCTATGAATATACTCCATATCCAGACGCACCTGCTGTTTAAAAGGAATTTCTGAACGCCCGCCGATCTGCCAAAGACAGGTCAGACCCGGCTTAACGTGTAACCGTTTTCGATCCTCAAGCGTGTACTGTGCCACTTCAGACGGCAACGGAGGACGCGGCCCGACCAGCGAAAGGTCGCCAGCAAGCACGTTAAAGAACTGAGGGGCTTCGTCGATACTGAAGCGACGCAGAAAACGCCCGATTCGCGTAATACGAGGGTCTTTTTTTATTTTAAAAACTACGCCGTCTCCTGATTCATTCTGTGCCATCAGCTGTTCTTTAATCCGATCTGCCCCACGGCGCATAGAACGAAATTTATAAAAATTAAAAATACGGCCATTAATCCCCACGCGATGCTGGACATAAAGCACGGGCGAGCCGTCTTCGAGCACAATAAGAATAGACACGACAACAAAAAGAGGCAGAAGCAGGACAATAGCGATCAGACTGCACACGACATCCATCGTGCGTTTAACGACCAGTAAACTGCTCAGCGCCCATTCCCAAACGAGCAGACGACTGCGTTGCCGCCAACGCAATCTCTTGATATCCGCTTTGGATACGGGCAGGTTGAGTGTTTTAAACAGCTCGCGTCTAGCCTGATATACGGATTCATTCATCAGTCGGTTTGCCTCCTGAACACGTAGTTTACGATATTCTGTGAATCACGTCTATAGCGCTCTACACAGTCTGCGGCCACGTTGGTGATCAGCAATCCTCGCCCGCCTTCCGCATACTCATCCAGCCCGGGTTCGGTTGCACCGGCGCCCGAAATATCCCACTCGCGCCCGTGATCAATAAATACCAGCTGGCAACCATGATCGTCGAGAATAAGCTGCATCCACATCGTCTCATGCGTAGCAAGTCTGCTGTGCTCGACCACATTCATGGCGTGCTCCATGGCGACCAGCCGGACGCGGGCGGCAAGATCTTCATCCTCCTGCTCCAAAAGCCGCCGTTCCAGCTCCTCGGTACAGGCTGAAATTTCCTTCATTTCAACGGCAACGGGGCCTTCCATAATCACCCCAGACGGTTCCGACATACGAATGGTAATGGCCGTACAATCGTCGTGACCAACGGAGTAGCCTTCCTCCTCAATAAGATTAAGCAGTGCAGCAGGCTGATCAACCGCATAGGGATCTGCGGCGATACGCAAGAAAAGCTTTTGAAGCTCCTCCTCGCCGCACTCAAGTCCCGTTTTACGATGTACCGCCTCCGTGAGACCATCCGTATAAAGAAGAATATGCATTCCGGCACAGGACTCCAAAACAGTCTGATCCTCTTCCGCAAACGGACGAACTGGGCCAAGCGGCATGCCGATTGGAATTCCCCCGTGCCCGGCGGGGAACAAAACGGATTTCCCATTACAAATCAACAACGGATCAGGATGTCCGCAATTCATAAAGACCCAGCAACAGGCCTCCGGATCGTAGAGTGCCAATAACATCGTGGCGTAGTAAGCTGGATTGTTGAGTGTCGAGCGCAGACGTACATGTAGTTCATTACAAATAAATGCGGGCCCGCGGGCATAAAATGTCCGAATAAGTTCATTGGCGGTTGCCTTAAGCATCGAAGAGATCATTGCCGGGGCGACCCCATGCCCTGACACATCAGCCACATAGACACAGCAACGTCCGTCTGGCAGGCTAATCACATCAAAGGCATCTCCGCCGACATCCATAGAGGATCGATATTTAATACGAATTTCAAACGGAGCGGAAAAAAGCGGCACCGTAGAGAACATCGACTGCTGAATTTTCCCAGCGAGTTCCAACTCATGCGATACCCGACGCTTCCAGTGAGCCAGCGCATCATTACTGCGCTTCAATGCCAGCGCGTTACCGACGCGCAATACCAGTTCACGTGCATCAAAGGGCTTCCGGATGTAATCCATGGCTCCAAGATCGAATCCTTTTTTAAGATCTTCAATCTGCCCTTTAGCCGTCACCATAATCACAGGGACATCACGGGTTGCGGCACGTTCTTTTACGGCACCGCAGAACTGAAATCCATCCATGCCGGGCATCACCACGTCGGCAAGGATTAAGTCGGGACGCTCACGATGAACTAGCTCCAAAGCCGACGGACCGTCAGCCGCTTCCAAAACTTCACATCCGTAGGAAGAAAGAAGTTTTTTCAAATAAAGACGATTAGGACGTTCGTCATCCACGACCAGCACTTTCCCTCCCAAATTGGGCTTTAAAGCGCTCGACGGAACCATCCGTTGCGGGTCGTCTGCTTTAACCGTGTTCATTGATTACCGGCAACAAAATCCCGAGCCCAACTGATCAACGCCTTACAAAGCGTCGCGCAACGTTCCATTTTACCGTCGCGAAGTGTCAGCTCTATTTCCTGAGCCATCACAGAAATCTCAGGAAGGCCCATCGTACCGCCCATCCCCTTGATTGAATGTGCTGCTATGCGGATCATTTCAGGATCAGGGGAATCAAGCCCAGTTTGCAGGTCAGCCGTCATCCGCTCAATCTCTTCGCAGAAAGCGGTGATCAGCTCATCATCCATCTCGAAGGTTTCGACTTCAAACTGACTAATTCGTCCATCCAGATCCGGAACCAGCTTTCGAACGGTCTCTATTGCACGCGAAATCGACATAACCACTCCCTTTCAATTTCATAGAATACGTTTTCATAATAACCATTTCCAAACAACCTGCGCAAGCCTTTCGCTCGAACCTTTCATCAAAAGCAAGTCTCTTCCATTGTCTTTCACCACTCAATCCAGTAGGGTCACAACCATGAAAAACCTTCTGATCTTCGGCCTCCTGTTGCTAAATTCCATAGCAGGCGGCATTGAAAAAGGGATCTCCCGCGATGCCGTTCTTGCAGAACTTGGTGAATCACAAGGGTCCATGAGGAACGGCAGTAAAGAAATCCTCCTATTCAAAACCGGCACGGTCACTCTGCAAAACGGTATAGTCATTACGTCCGACCTTTCAGAAGCTTATGCGCGGAAAGCTGAAGAAAATACGATAAAAGTCAAAGAAATCCGAGCGGCAGAACAGGTGGAACTGGAAAAACAGAAATTGCTTTATCCTGAAAACCACATCACCCGAATCGAATGCGCATACACCAAAACTGAAAACTGGGACTACCTACCCGAATCCATTCGCCCAGCTCAAGGAAAATACGGATATGATGTTTACATTCCGCAGGGCTATCACGAAACCGGCGAACGGTTCTATAAATGCCTTTTTTTAGAATCACCCGCGCTATGGGATAGCGTAAAGGAACGCGTCCGTATGGAGAAATGGCTGGTTGTCGTTCTGCAGGATCCTAGGCAGCAAACAATCGGGCGCTTTCTAAATGCAAACTTTCTAGCCGCCTTTGATGACGCAACCGCTCGATTCCGCATCACGAAAGAATATCGGTTCATCGCAGGCCGAGTCCCGTCCGCAATCTTTGCCACCATGCGTCCAGTAGCAGGAATTATTTTACAGGAACCGGACTTTAGGGGTTTTGAAAAAACCGGGTTCAACCCAGACTTTCTGCGGAAGAATTCCGAATTGCGGGTCTATGTATTGCTTGGCAACAATAATCGTGACAGAATAATTGATCAGGGACAGTTCATCGTCGCCCATATTCCAAAATACTACATCGAAATATATCAGGGACAAACAACCATTCTTCCGCAACCGCTGGCGGATCACGCCATCGACTGGCTGAAAAAAGAGTACGCCCTGCCTTAAGTAACGACTGGAGATTCGAAATGAAAAAAACACTAATACCTGCTGTCCTGATGCTTCTCGCTGGATGTAACTACGAAATCCCATTGAGCCAAACTCCATCTGCACCAGCTAATCCGGCGCTGGCCGGAAAATGGCAAGAACAGTCCACCAACGAAAACCCGACGACGATGGAAATCAAAACATCCGAAAACAATTACGACGTCTCGTATACAGCCGACGGAAAAACATTCACCTTTAAAGGCTTCGAAATCAAAGCCGCCGATCTGAACCTGATTCAGTTGGAATGGCTAGATGCCGAAAAATCCGATGAAAAGGCAAAATATCTTTTCGCGAAATATGAACTGACTCCGGACGGCCTATCCGTTTACCGCCTCAACAC
>JBBQSL010000150.1:0-8001 GCA_038213895.1 Kiritimatiellales bacterium
GAATGTAGCTCTTCATGCCTGCTCATGGAATTGAGCAGCGCCGTAAGTCCGTTCCGATCCCTGCCGGCGGTCGGTGCACATCCAACAGCAAAGGCCTCTCCATACTGCCGTCCGTCGGCCGAGGCTTTGGTATTGATTGCATAACGGATGCCGTCCGGATTCAGATTACAGTTTAGCAGGTAATGCAGCCCGACCGGTTCAGCCTTCTCATATGCATTGTCACAGACCCACTTGCTCATCGTCTGATGGAATGAATCAATGACGTCTATATCATTCCCGTACTTTGGAGCCGAGAGAAGCATCTGACGAATTTTTCCAAATCCATCAAAGTTTGCGTCACAGGCGTCGACCACCTGCGACAGCGTCAGCAGTTTTTTTTCATAAACCAAGTCCTTGATTGCAATCAGGCTGTCACAGACATTTGTTAAACCAAATGTTTCAATCGTTCCACCGAGATAACGGGTTCCGCCGGAAAAGCAGGACAGGTTCCGGCTGATACAGTCATCAGTCAGCATACTCAGAAATAGATAGGCAGCGGTTTCCGATGCTATCTGATGCTCAATAACGTGCCGGCGGGCGAACAGCCCGTTGGTGTAGGCTATTTGTTTTTTAAATGCGTCGACCAATTTGTCGAATGTGTCAAATGTTTCCAGTTCACCCAGGACCAAGCCGCGCATCTCCTGCGTTTCGGTACTGAACCCGTTATGAAACACTAAATCCAGCGCCGTGACGTAATTGATGATATTATTCGGCGAACCGATGCTGAGATGATCAATGGTAATCTCGCCGCATCCCTGTGGAAGATAATGCTCCGCTTCTTCGGGAGTCACGTTATAAGCCTGCTGAACCATTGGGATGTGCCGCTCATCATTATAGAGCGTGGGATGAACGCACCCTTCTCCCAGACATTCCAGCGCCTTGTCCATCAAGGCAGGGTTCTGGCCGGGATAAAAACGAAGTGTAACCGTTGGCTCCGTTCTTTTTAATCGGCGCACCTCCTCAAGTGCCGCCAGAGCAAACCGATCTGCATTGGCCTCGTTCCGCCGCCCTCTTCCGCCAAGAATAATCCGGGCGTTGAACGGGTAACTGCCGAATCCGTCTGCCGCCTGCTCGGAAATCAAAGTCCACAGCGACATAATAATCCGCAGCGCACTCTCTTCTCCTGAATCAAAAACTGCATTCCGGGAATGCCGAGACGCATCAGCTTGTCATAATCTACAGACAAGCAGCAGACCCTGAAAAATGTGGAGGCATATTGACACTCCAGAGTCACGCGTCCAAATCCATCTTTGATGTCCTGTGGCAGGGCATGCATGTATTTATGGGCAGAGGCTTCTTTCGTCCAGAAAGCCATCATCTCCTCAATAGCGGCTTTTTCATCTTCATCATCAGTCAATACAGAAAGCTTTTTCAGCGAAGACCAGTCAAACGTATATCCGCTGTGAGCCGTTGCCAATGTTTGACGAACCTGCCGCTCTTCTTCCGTCAGCACACGTTCAGGACGACGATCCGTCTGCAACGCTTTAATATCCATATTTACCACATTTTCCAATGCAAAGCCGACCAGCGGAATATAGTAAAGACGTCCGGCAATCAGATCATACTTACGAACCTCACGACACATGCTGGGATACTGCGCTGCCAGACAGTGCGCTTCGCGAATCGCA
Source organism: Kiritimatiellales bacterium (assembly GCA_038213895.1). GTDB lineage: Bacteria > Verrucomicrobiota > Kiritimatiellia > Kiritimatiellales > Tichowtungiaceae > Tichowtungia. Next base: position 1,668 of record JBBQSL010000150.1, read on the forward strand.
ACCGGTGCATCAAAATATTTTTTATATACCTGTGTAAACTGCCAGGCGGTCTGTAGTTTTTTCAAAAGCACATCCCGGGGTGCCATGCGCTCGCCCTCAGAACAGCCCAGATCAGAAAGTCCGGAAAAATCATTTACACGAACGGACTCAAACGTCTGGTTTTCTTTCATCATAATCTCCATAAAAAACAAGTATACAGCTCTACCTGTCCGCGTTTTCCACTCAGCTTAGCTCGAATCTCTTCCACGCATTTCTTGGTCAGTGATAGCGCAACATGTTCCTCCACTGTCAAAGGATAACCGTGACTGTCCGCAGCCACCAGCAATGCCGCTTCTATCAGCGTTTATATCCTCCTAGAACCGCTTTATCACGAGTAATCACAATGACTACGGAGCCCGCTGCCGCAGGCATCCACCAATCATCTTCAAGCTATATTATCAGTCCTTGAGTGAATTGTTCGCCTTAGTCCACTCAATCATTTCGCCTACGTAGCCGAAAGCAAGAGCTGTGTACGTATCTGCAGCACCATAGTAAATTGCCAAACGACCTGTTTCAGCGTCACACAACGTCGCACAGGGGAATGCCACATTCGGAACAAATCCAACTGTTTCATACTGTTTTTCCGGAGAAAGCATGCTGCGATTTGAACGTGCAATCACCTTGGTCGGATCATCCAGATCAAGCAGAGCTGAACCAAAACTGTAAATGAAGCCATTACAACTGTTTAACACCGCATGGTAAATCATCAGCCAGCCCTCATCTGTCTCGATTGGAGCAGGACCCGGGCCAATTTTTGTTCCTTCCCACCAGCCGCCAAAACCAGCCTTCATCACTAAACGATGCTTGCCCCAGAAGCACATGTCCGGACTGCGACTCAAATAGATATCCCCAAACGGCGTGTGTCCGTTATCGCTTGGACGGTTCAGCATTACAAACTCGCCGCCGATTTTGCGCGGGAAGAGAACCCCGTTGCGATTGAAAGGTAGAAACGCATTCTCCATCTGGACAAACGTTTTAAAATCCATTGTTTTCGCCACACCAATGGTTGGCGACATCGTCCCAGCAAATTCATTACACCACGTCACATAATAGATTCCATCCACCAAAACGACACGGGGATCATAATAATATTTCGAACGAGGCATCGGCGCCCCCTGTTCATCAACAAACTGAATTGCTTCATTTGTAATGTCCCATTTCAGCGCATCTGTCGAGCGCCCGAAATGCAACTGCGGCATTCCGTTGTGATGATCGACCCGAAACACTCCAACATACGCTCCTGCAAACGGAACCACTGCACTGTTGTATGCACGCGCACCGTCAGGAATTGGATTCCAATCAATAACCGGATTTCCCGAATAACGCCAAACCACATTCTTACAACCTGCCGGACGCTCCTCCCACGGCATATTCGACAAATCGGCTCCATTTACAACTTTGCTCATAAAGTATCCTTCCCGTTTAAAGTCATCATCCTTATATATCATATGATAAAAAGATCAAGCTCTTTTTCCGTATTTTTAATTTCTGCCCTTCCCGACCGGATCGCAAGCGTCCCATACGCCCCTTACGTGAGACCGGGTAGGATTAGAGCATTTGAAATTAAACCGTAGCCGCACGCGACAACCCAGCCCAGAGCATCTTCTTCGCTGACGCATTCCAGTGCCGTGGCGATTGCCGCGAGCAAAGCGTCCTGAGTTCTGGCCTTGATAGCGCGTAGGATCTGTTTGACTTTACTCCACATTTTTTCAATCGGATTGAAGTCCGGACTGTAGGGCGGAAGAAACCGGACTTCCGCGCCGGTCTGCCGGATCAGCTCCAGTGCGACGGAGTCTTTGTGCGTGCTCAGAGCTTTCATCTGCTCGCGATGTTCATCCGTAAAGTACGACTTGCGTCCTGAGTCTGAGTGGTTGTGGCGAGCGGCGATATCTCCGGTTCTCCTGCGCTAGGACAGCAGCTTTTCACCATCCCCAGTGAAACATCATACCGATCAGCCATATCCTGCCGGGTTCATTTTCCGGCATCGTAGGATATTAAAATCCTTTTACGCAGATCTAATGATAGTGTTTTCATGTAGGAAATTTTACAGGAAGGTTGATAATAAGGCTATAAAGTAGTTGCTGCCCTGTCGGAATGGCCACGCTTCGCTGAAGAGGCCGACGTATCAAAAAAAACCGCTATGAGAATCAGCTCAAATCAGTTCAGCGCGGCATAGCCGCACCCAAATATTCTGGAACATCTCCTCACCCGCGAACCGTTCAAGCTGACTTTTTCTTTGCGTTACCGAGCTCGATGGGATGCGCGCGGCCTTCAACAACGTCTTTGGTGATGCGGCAGTGGGTGATGTCGGTACGCTGCGGCACTTCATACATGACGTCGAGCATAAGGTGTTCAAGAATGGCGCGCAGTCCGCGAGCGCCAGTTTTGCGCTTCAGTGCCATTTTAGCGAGTGAACGCAATGCATCTTCGTCAAACTCCAACTCAACCGCATCCATGGCGAGCAGTTTTTTATACTGCTTAATCATGGAATTTTTTGGCTGAGTGAGAATGTGAACCAGATCGTCTTCCGAAAGCTCCTGTAGCTGGACAACCAGTGGCAGGCGTCCAATGAATTCAGGAATCAAGCCGAACTTAAGGAGGTCTTCCGGCTCCACGTTCATGGTTTCCGGTTTCCAATCATTGGAAATTTTATCCGCAGCACCAAAGCCAAGCACCTTTTTGTCGGTGCGCCGCTTGATGATATCCTCCAACCCGACGAATGCGCCGCCGCAGATAAAAAGGATGTTGCTCGTATTGAGCTTGATGTATTCCTCCTGCGGATGCTTGCGTCCACCTTTGGGCGGAATGCTAGCAATGGTGCCTTCGATGATTTTCAATAGCGCCTGCTGAACGCCTTCACCGGAAACGTCGCGGGTGATGGAAACGTTATCGGTCTTGCGGGAAATTTTGTCGATTTCATCAATGTACACAATTCCGTGCTCGGCTCGTTTGACATCATGATTGGCGTTCTGCAACAGAGCCAGCAGGATGCTTTCGACGTCTTCGCCGACGTAGCCAGCTTCCGTAACGGTGGTGGCATCGGTGATGGCGTACGGCACGTCGAGAATGCGCGCCAGCGTTTTGGCCAGCAGGGTTTTACCACTGCCGGTCGGGCCAACGAGCAGGACGTTGCTTTTTTCGAGTTCAACGCCGTCGTCTTTAAAGGTGGTATCTGTCAACCGCTTATAATGATTGTGAACTGCGACTGATAGGACTTTTTTGGCATGTTCCTGACCGATAACATACTCGTCGAGCCGCGCTTTGATTTCGTGCGGCTTTAATATTCTATTCGTTATGCCAGACGTTGTCTCGGATTTAGCCGCTGGCATCTGCTGAGCAATCATGGCGTCGCAAAGTTGAACGCACTCATCGCAGATAAAAATTCCTTCCGGCCCGGAGATCAAGTTCCGAGCATTTTTTTCACTTTTTCCACAAAAGGAACAGGCGGGGCGGCGGGGCGGCTTGGTGTTATTCATAAAAAATTCATTCCGGTTATTCGTGATTCGATATTAGTTATTCGCAGACCACATTCAGCGGCTAACAGCAAATATCCACTATCAAATAACTCTCAGTAGCTATTGCTTTTTTGTAACCACTTCGTCAACAAGACCATATTTTACCGCGTCGGTAGCGGACATAAAAAAGTCGCGGTCCGTGTCTTTTTCGATGGTTTTGATCGGCTGACCAGTATGAAAGGCCAGAATTTCGTTCAACCGCTTTTTCATACGGAGAATTTCTTTGGTCTGGATTTCGATATCCGTGGCCTGTCCCTGCGAACCGCCAAGCGGCTGGTGGATCATGATCCGCGCATTGGGCAAGGCGAAACGCTTACCTTTGGTTCCGGCGGCAAGCAAAACAGCACCCATGCTGGCGGCCTGACCGACGCAATAGGTGGTGATCGGGCATTTTAGGAACTGCATCGTGTCATAAATCGCCAGACCGGAAGTAACGACACCGCCGGTCGAGTTGATGTAGATGCTGATATCTTTTTCAGCATCTTCGCTCTGCAGGAACAACAATTGTGCAATGACGAGATTGCTGACGTCGTCGTTGACTTCCGTACCCAGGAAAATAATTCGCTCCTTGAGTAAACGTGAATAAATATCATAGGAACGCTCGCCGCGTCCGGTTTGTTCAATCACCATTGGTATAAGCATTTTAGCAGCCTTTCAGGAACCTGATCCCGTTATTTGTTATTGGTTATTGGTTATTCGCTATTGGGAAGCTTAGACTTTCCGATTCCCAGCAAATAACAAATATCGAATATCTAATTACCTATTTAATTTTTGCTTTTTCGAGCAGGAGCTCAATCGTTTTGCCAAAGCGAATCTGATCGCGTACAGACTCCAACTGTTCTTCCTTTTCCAGCTTCTTGCGGTACTCTGAAGCATCCTGGCGCTGCTCGATAGCCATACGAATCACTTCGTCGGAGACTTCCTGATCGCTCACTTTGATGCTCTCGGCCTCGGCGACCGCCATGATGATGTAACGCAGTCTCACCTGCTCTTCGGCCTTTTCAGCCGCCTCTTTCATCATATCTTCTTGTTGCGCCTTAATTTGTTCCTGCTTCATTCCGCCCATTATGCGCTGACGAGCCATCTCGTACATCACGTTACGAGTCTGCTCTTTAACCGCACTCTCCGGCACGTCCAGCTTGGTCTTCTTGAGCATGAATTCGCAAACCTCATTCTGCTGCCGGCCTTTTTCCTTGGCTTCAGCAGATTCTTCCAGATGCAGGTGGATGTTTTTACGCAGTTCCGCCTCCGATTCAATATGCATCTTCTTGAGAAACTCTTCGTTGAGTTCCGGCAATTTTGTTTCGCGCATGCCGGTGACTTCCACCTTGAACTCGGCTTTCATACCGGCGAGTTCTTTAACAATAAATTCGGCCGGAAATTTAACGGTGACATCTTTCTTATCGCCGATTTTTGCCCCGACCAGTGCCTTGCCCATACCGGGTAGAAAAGACTCATCGTCACAGGTAATCCAATAGCCGGTACCGCGTCCAAGACCACGGGCTTTCGGCACTTTTTCTTCAAGCGGCTGGCCGCCAATGGTCGATTCGTAGGAAACCTGAACCATATCCTTTTCTTTAGCCGCGCGTCCTTGGACGTCTTCATAGGTTGCATGTTGACGCAGAATGCTTTCGAGCATTTCGCTGACCTGCTTTTCGGAAACATCGGTTTTCTCGGCCTTAATGGAAATACCCTCGTACTTTGGCAGCTTGAATTCAGGCACCGTATCCATCGTCACTTCAAACTTGAGCGGCTTACCCTCGGCCAGTTCCGGCTCACTGACATCAACAATTGAAACGACTTTTACGCCCTCTTTTTGAAGCGCTTCGTGGTAGAATTTTGGCACGATGCGATCTTTCAAGTCCGCGGCCATATCCTTAGCAAACTTCTTTTCTACCAGGGCTTTAGGCGCATGGCCCTTACGAAAACCAGGCAGGGAGACGCCCTTGGCGTAATAGGTAAGCAGTTCGGCGCGTTCGGCAGAAATGGTCTCAGTCGGCACTTCGATTTTCATCGTCTGGCGGCACGGTCCGACACTTTTCATTGTAACTTTCATCAAAATTCTCCTGATTATTGGAAATTTAAAAGCGGGACAGCATACGGCACCCCTCCAGTGAGGTCAATTTCGTTTCACGAGAAGTAATGCGCGGAATTAATTTAAGTCGTTACGGGGGTGCGCCGCACTATCAGCCAAACTTTTATAGCTTACTGCCCCTTGCTGAAGCAGGTTTTAAATCGCGCCTTACAACGCCGTTTTTTCAGTCTTAAATACCATCTTTAGTTCGTGGCTGTAGCTCTGCGGCTTGTCATCCACAAAGGCTGTACCGCCCGCATAAACCGACCCGTTATAGGCACACCACGCCATCCGGCTAGCCGGGACCCCCCCCGTCGGAGTGAGACGCAGATATAACGGTTCACCTTTTTGAACCGGCGTTTCAAACATCAGCCGTTGGACGCGCGTATTTTCAATATCCTCTTTGGCGATCATCAGCTTCGACAGAACTTTCCCGTCCTGAATCAGTTCGGCTTTAACATCGCAGGGCCCTGCGCCACGACCCCATGTGGGCATCTGCAGCTCACAGCAGGTCAAAAAGTCCGTCTCCGCCATAAAGGTCTGCCCAAGCGATTGGACTTTTGTGAATTGAACCGGATTATTTGCCGTGATCGTTCCGGTCCGGTAAACGGTATATTCATCCTGATATTCCTGATAGTCTGGGCGGTTGTCTGTCAGCTCGGAACGCAGTGCATCGCAACGCTTTTGCAGGCGATATAGATCATTT
>JBBQSL010000151.1:0-7978 GCA_038213895.1 Kiritimatiellales bacterium
ATGGGTAGCCCAGCGTGTGTGCGCAGAAGGACAGCCAGACGGCGGAACTGCGCATCTATGGTCTTGACCCGTAATCAAAAGGAGTCCTATGAACCCAGTAATAGCCGACATCAACGCAATTGAAATCCTCGACTCGCGGGGCAACCCGACAATCCGGGTTTTCGTCCGTCTCTCCAACGGCATGACCGCTTCGGCCTCCGTTCCTTCCGGCGCGTCCACCGGCGCGAACGAAGCGGTGGAACTCCGGGACGGAGATAAAAAACGCTACGGCGGAAAGGGCGTACTCGAAGCCGTCGCCAGCGATATCGCCATTGCCCTGGATCCGGCCGCCAGTTCGTTTTATGAAAACAATTCATACAACCTCTCAAAGTCCGGTCAGGGCCGGAAAACCAGTGCCCAGATGACGGCTCTTTATGAGCGGTGGATCGGTAAGTACCCTATCGTCTCCATTGAAGATGGACTGGCCGAAAAGTTAACGAATGCCGTGCTCATCAAACTTAATCAAATCGGGACAGTGACCAAAACCTTTGAAGCCATCGAGCTTTGCCGCAAAGCGGGCTGGAACTTCGTGATTTCTCACCGCAGCGGCGAGACGGAGGACGCTTTCATGGCCGACTTCGCTGTGGCAATGGGCGGCGGACAGATAAAAACCGGTTCAGCCTGCCGCAGCGAGCGCATCGCCAAATACAACCGGCTGCTGGAAATTGAAGCGGAGTTGGGTGGTTCCGCTGCCTTCTGTTCGCCGTTTGAATAAAATCCCACGATATGGTAAATTGCTTTTCCATCAAATAAACAGGAGTAGTCATGCAGCAAAGAATTTTCGCCTTGAATGAACAGCTTCAACATATCCGCGACGCGATTTCGCAGGTGATCGTCGGCCAGCAGGATCTGGTCGATAAACTGCTCACCGCCCTGCTCTGCAACGGGCACGTTCTTCTCGAAGGCGTTCCCGGTATCGCCAAAACGATGATGATCAATTCGCTGGCCGGAGCGCTCGACGCCAAGTTCAGCCGCATCCAGTTTACGCCAGATCTGCTGCCCGGCGACCTGATTGGAACCCAAATCTACCGTCCAGAAAGCGGCACCTTTGAAACCCGCAAGGGCCCAGTCTTCGCCAACCTGGTGTTGGCAGACGAAATTAACCGTTCGCCCGCCAAAGTACAAAGCGCGTTGCTAGAAGCGATGCAGGAACATCAGGTGACGCTGGGAAATGAAACATACAAACTGCCGGAACCGTTCATGGTGCTGGCCACCCAGAATCCAATCGAACAGGAAGGCACCTACGCCCTGCCCGAAGCGCAGATCGACCGGTTTATGTTCAAGCTGATTGTCAGCTATCCGAATATGACCGACGAACACGCCATTCTGAAACGCATGGCACGAACCGCCCCGAAAACAACGGTCGAGCCGGTCGCCACACTGACCGACATCCTTGAACTGCGTAAACTAGTTGACGAAATCTATCTCGACGAAAAAATCGAGCTCTACATCCTGCGGCTAGTCGCCGCAACCCGAGATCCGGCCACCTGCGGTTTGCCAGAGCTAAAACCGTACATCCGGTTCGGTGCCTCGCCACGCGCCTCGATCTATCTCGCCCTCGCCGCCCGTGGCCACGCGCTGGTACGCGGCGGACAGTTTGTTGTCCCCGACGATGTCAAAGCCGTTTTGCACGACGTCGTCCGCCATCGCATCGCCATCAGCTACCGCGCCGAAGCCGAAGGGCTTAACTCCGATGCGCTTTTGGATCGTATTGTCGCCAACGTGCCCGTTGTGGAACGACGAAATCCTCTGGGGAATTTCACAAAATGATGGACAACAAAATGCCGGACATGGACCAACGCCTGCGTCAGCTCCAGCTGCAAACCCGCTATCCGGTCGAGCATCTGCTGGCCGGCGAGTACCGCAGTGTTTTTAAAGGTCGTGGCATGGATTTCGACGAAATCCGTCCTTACGAACCAGGCGATGACGTCCGCACCATCGACTGGAACGTCACCGCTCGTACCGGCCATCCTCACATCAAACGCTACATCGAAGAACGCGAACTGGCCGTCTGGTTTCTGGTGGACACCTCGGCCTCCTGCCGTACCGGACACGGCGAGCGCACCAAATGGGATGCGATCCACGAAATCACCGCCCTGCTGACGCTCTCCGCCACCCGCAACAATGACCGTACCGGCCTGATCCTTTTTTCCGATCGCATCGAACTGGTCATTCCGCCACGCAAAGGCCGTTTGCATGCGATGCGGCTTTTGCACGATTTGCTCAAAGCCGAACCTCAAGGAAAACAAACCTCCTTGCAACCCGCGCTTGACGCATTGACCCACCTCGCACGGCGACGCAGTCTAGTTTTCATCATCTCCGACTTCCTGTTCGACACCGGGCGCGAGCAACTTGGACAAAGCGGCTTCAAACAGGATCTGATTGCCATCGCCGTCAACGACCGACAGGAAATCGCGCCGCCGGTCTGCGGACTGGTTGCCGTGGCCGATTCAGAAACCGGTGCAATGATGCTGTGCGACCTGAACCGAGCCCACCAGGACGACTATCGCCGTTCGTTTGCCGCACAGCGCAATCGGCTAAAAACCGAACTCGATGCCGTCGGCGCAGATTTGATTGAACTCGATTCGCAGGAAAACTGCGCCGAAGTGCTGACGCTCTTCTTCCGCAACCGCCTGCGCCGCACCGCCGACGAAACGGGAGGATGAAGGGAGTGGAAGGTTGGAATGATGGAAGAATGGAATGATGGAATAGTGGAATATTTGGAAAAGTTATGAATGCACCGGAATGGAATAAGCAGGACAAGCAGGGTTCACTGAAAAAATGGATCGAAATGCTAAACGCGGAAGCTCGGCGGCAGTTTCTGATTGTAGGGTCACACGTTGAAATTTTCTTTCTGTTCAATGACGACGGAATTATGGAAGTGGTTCCAATCGTCGGAATGGATAAAGACGACATGATTTATGAACTGAAAAAAATGCTCCGCGAACGCGACGGCTACGCCTTCATCCACATCGCTGAGGCCACCGCCCGGGCGATGGACAGCGCCGCCGAAGCCGACTCACTGCTCGTCCACGCCGAAAGTCGCGACGGTTTTTCTAAGGCTTGGTTCCATACCGTCATCAAAAAGGGCGACGAAAAATTATTGCTGGATGCCATCGAAGTGAACGGCTCCAAACTCGATGGTCGCTTCACCGGAATATTTAAAAGTGGAAGGTTGGAATGATGGAAGAATGGATTGCGGAAGCAACAATCCTTTCTCCGGCAGAAACAACGCTCTAATCGGATTGTTTTATGAAAACACCGACCGCTAATCTGGCATGACTGGTATTGGATTTGAATTCCACTTTAACACCTTTGGGTGCAGTAATGACCACGTGTAGGGTTTCGCCGTTTATTTTCCAATCCACGGAAACCAAGCCCATGGGCGTTGCCGTGGCACCGTGCGCATAGCGCAGGCCGCCCAGCCAAGGACTGACTTCAAAGGCTTTTCCTCCAACTTCCGTCTGGCGGATGCCCAGCACGACACGGTTTAAGAAGTAGATAGGGCTCGACGACCAGGCGTGACAATGGCTCCGCGTAGGGAAGCCTTTCGGCGAACAGGTGCTACCGGCGAAGGTTTCCCAAACCGTACTGGCTCCGGCATCGACCATCGGCTGAAAACCAGCACGGATGGAGTCGAGGATCGCATCCGGTTCACCCAGTTCTTCGAGCGCTTCATACATGAACTGCATGGCAAACGGCGCGCTGACGGTCGTCATTTCTTTCGGCGGAGTCAGCAGGTTACGGCGAAGCGCCTCACGCTGGCCTGGCGGAACCATGTCGAACATGACGGGGAACATGGAAGTGTGCTGGCAGATTTTCGGACTAAAACTACCATTTGCGTGAATGCTGTCGGGATAGGCTGATTTTTCGTCGTTCCATGTTTGTTGAATGGCGCAGATCAGCTTTTTACGGGCGGTGACCAGCTGCTTGCGGACGTTTTCGTCCTTCAGAACCTCTGCACAATTTTCGGCGGCGCACAACGCGCCGACTAGCAGCATGTTGTTGTGCAAAACAGTCGGCTGAGCCTCATCAATCGGTGCCCATTCAATCAAATTCCAGAATTTACCGGTAAAAAGCCCTTTTTCATTGAGCAGGCCGAGTGCCCCGTCGATGTTCTGCTGAACCGCCGGCCAGAGTTTTTTGAGCATCTTGCGGTCGCCACTGTAAAAATAATGCTCCCAGACATGCATTCCCCATAAAAAGCTCCAGGCCGGCAGGATGCAGTCCCACGAGGAGGGAACCTGACAGCCGACAATCGGAAACTGATCCAGTGACTGTGCACCGAGCTCCAGACTGCGAGCGGATACATCAAAATTTCCATAGGCGGTGAAGGCATACAGTGCTTCGTTGCGGGCATCGCCGATCCAAAGAGTCTGCTCGTAGAGCGGACAGTCGGTGAAGGTGTCTTCCATACACAGCTGCAGCGTACGCTCCGACATTTTCCAGATCTGGTTGAGCATCGGGTCGCTGCAAGAAAATGAGCCGACGGCCTCAACCGGCGCGGTCGATTCGATGATACGCAGGCTCTTGATCTCCACCGGTGTTTTCTGGTTGCGCAACGTCACAAACAGATAGCGTCCTGACCGGCGCTTGAGCGAGGTGAAGCGGTTGATTCCGTTTTTGGTGACATAGCGCAGGCCGTTGCGGTTATAGGCCTGCACATGCTGAAGAATGCCATCCTCCCGGATGTATTCAATCGCGTTCAAATCAACGATAACGCCCTCGTCCGCTTTAATCGAAAAATCAAAGTAACCGCAGGATTGTTCGCCCATATCAAAGCAGAGCTCCACATCGCCTTTCAGAGACGGTTTGATCACTTTTCCGTCGAACAACCGTTCCGCAGAACCGACCGGTTCGCGGGCGGCGAATTCCGCCACGAAATCCTCCATAAAAACCTGTTCTGCCGGGAGGTTTCGGAAACTGCCGCCCAGCAATTCATTGACCTTGGCTTCAGTGTTGCAAGCAACGGCCAATTGCCGGATCTTTTTGAAATAGTCGTCACGTAGCTTCTGTGTCCGCTCATTCAGGAAGGAGAACCAGAGCCGGTCGTTATCGCGAAAGAGAAATTCGTCGAGTACGGCGACTTTCCAGTCTCCCCACTGCCCGCCGGTCATATTCCGATACGGAAATGCCAGATCCTTCTCGTGCCCGAGAAATGACGTACAGAAAAAGAGGATCTGATGGGATCCCAGCGCTAAAGTCACTTTGCCGGACTTCAGAATGCGCCCGTTGACAGCGACCGTCCAGTTCCTGCCACCGGGATTGGTGAAATCGTCTTTCTTTCGCTCCAGACCAAAATCGAATTGCTGTTTTTTACGAACGGAGAAGACCGATGCGAGAATGACAGGGCGGGTGGTCGTTCCATTCGCTTCAACCACGCCCGGGTGTGCAATCTGGGCGACCGGTACCGTGAACTGTGTTTCAGACCGTCTGACCACGATTGCGCTGTGCAGTTTTGTGAACCGCCGCGGCTTTTTCGTCAGCAGACCGACTTCGCGGGGCGAAATTTTTCCGGGGCGGTTCACATCTATGGCGGGCTGCCAGTTAAAAACGTTTTCGAGGCGGGCATCATATTCCTCGACCGGCTCCATCTGAATGGAAATTTTCGGCACCCACTGCTGCCACGCGTAGGACGGTGACGCCATCCACGATGAATCGGAGGCAATGGAGCCCTCCGCCGTATCCAGCTGAGCCAAAAGACCCGCCTGTAACGGCAACTGGTGAAATGTACCGATGCCGTAATAGCGGGCAATGACTTCGATTTTGTTTTTTCCTTTTCTCAACAGGTCACCGACCTCATGGACATCAAACTGGTAATGATCCGGATACGCTCGACCCGGCCCGTCATGAACCCATTCGCCGTTGATAGAAACGCGATACCAACTGTCCGCCGTAATCTTCAGCGACGCGTCGCCCTCATCCTTAAGATCAAACTCCTTCTTGAACAGCACCGTTTGGTTATAATCCCGAACATCGTTCTGTGCGCACCAGATCCATTTTGCCGACCAGTTTGTTTTCATCATTTCGCCTTCTGCTGAATTCCGCTTAAAATATCGAGAGTAATGTAGAATCCGAATCAAAGCAACTCGACGCTTGTCTCGCAGAAAACGCAAGAGAAAGTAAAAAATACCATGCCTATCCGGTTAACTCACCACGCCACCATCTGTAGTGTTTTTAGATGAAAACTCGCCAGCCTCAGTCGCTCCTTGAGTTCTTGCAACTGTTTCCTGGAGAGTCGGAGTGCATAGCCTATCTCGAGGCGGTTCGCTGGCCGAATGGCTTTACCTGTCCGACGTGCGGCATTAGTGATACGGCGCAACGGATCACAACGAGACCTCGGATTCTTAGGCCGAACTTCTGATCAAATTCAGCTCGTTTTGCGTCGTAAACCTCTCTTATGCAATGCCTTGGATAAAAAGGCATGCTAAGTTTTTCGAATTCTGTACCCATGTAAATATAAATTTGATGCTTGCATAATAGTTTGTATAATGTATTGTACGCCCATGTATATAGAACGAGTACCCAATCGAAACTCTCCGCCAGCTGTCCTTTTGCGGGAGTCATGGAGGGAGAACGGAAAAGTCCGAAAAAGAACGGTGGCCAATTTGAGCGGCCTGCCAGACGAACTCGTCGAGGCGCTTCGGGCGGCTCTCAAGGGCGAATCGATCCCGGCATCGGAAGGGATCGCGTCCCCTGAAAAGGCGATATCCCTGCATGATACCCGCCAGCATGGCCACGTGGCAGCCATCCATTGCGCACTGAAAAAGTCGGGGCTACTGGGGATGATCGACTCAAAACACTCCCGTGAAAGGGATGTGGTTGCGGCGATGGTTATTGATCGCATTATCAATGGGGACTCCAAGCTCGCCACGGTTCGTCACTGCGCTCCCCAGAGCGCTTCGACCTCCCTGGGCGAGCTATTCTCGCTTGAGGATTTGCATGAAAATGAGTGCTATGCGGCGATGGATTGGCTGCTGGATCGGCAGGGTAAAATCCAAAAGAAACTGGCGAAAAAGCATCTTGCGGACGGTGATCCCGTGCTGTTCGATCTTTCGTCTTCCTATTTCGAGGGGCAATGCTGCGAACTGGCCAAGTTCGGGTATTCCCGCGACCATCGCGGGGATCGCATGCAAGTGAACTATGGGATCTACTGCAACACTGACGGTACGCCCGTCGGCGTTGAAGTCCTGGCCGGAAACGAAAGCGACCGCATCGCCTTTCCCATTGCGGTGGAGCGGGTGCGAAAGGATTTCAACCACAAGAACGTAATCTTCATTGGCGACCGCGGAATGATCAGCGGAAAAGCCATCGACGAATATCTCCGCGACGAAGAAGGCGCGGACTGGATCACGGCACTCAACTCTGCCTCCATTGCGAAGCTCGAACGGCACGGGAGCATCCAGCTCACACTCTTCGACGAGCGCGACCTTGTGAGCATAACCCACCCCGACTACCCCGACGAACGCCTCGTCGTCTGCCGCAACCCCGACCTCGCCAAGCGCCGCACAAAGCGTCGTGAAGCTCTTTTGCAAGCCACCGAAAAACTGCTCGCCGAAATCACCAAAAAGGTCGAACGCAAAAACAAACCCCTGCGCGGCAAGGATCTAATCGGGGTAGAAACCGGTAAGATCATCAACAAGAAAAAGATGGCGAAACACTTCATCCTCACCATCGAGGACGACGCCTTCGCCTTTGAACGCAACGAGGAAAAGATCCGTACCGAAGCCGCCATCGACGGGCTCTACGTCATTCGCAGTAGCGTCGAAACAGCCCGCATGACCGATCAAGAACTCGTAGCCAACTATAAAAATCTCGAAAGGGTCGAATGTGCCTTCCGCTCTCTCAAATCCATCGACCTAAACGTCCGGCCCATCTACCACCGCCTCGACACCCGAGTTCGCGCGCACATCTTCATCTGCATGCTCGCCTACCACAT
>JBBQSL010000152.1:0-7968 GCA_038213895.1 Kiritimatiellales bacterium
TGGCGGTCTTTTCCGCGACATCGGCGTATCCAACTTTTTCGTCGAGGATGGAGGCGTCGCCGGTTTCTTTGATGTAGGCGCAGGTGCTGAGGATCAGCCAGAGATGATCGTCGTAAAAGTCACCGCCGATCTCGGCATTGCCTTTTTTGGTCAGCGGCTGGTACTGGTGGTAGCAGGTACCGTCGGAAAGTTGCGTGGCGGCAATATCGAGAATGCGCTGGCGGGCTCTTTCAGGAATCATGTGCATGAAGCCGAGCAAGTCCTGATTGGAATCGCGGTAACCCATGCCGCGGCCGATACCGGTTTCATAACCGCTGGCGGAACGCGACAGGTTGAAGGTGGCCATACACTGCGCGGGATTCCACGCATTAACCATGCGCTGCAAATGTTCGTTCGGACATTCGACTGCAATTTTATCGAGATGCTTGTCCCAGCTTTTCTGAACCTTGGAAAACGCTTCATCCACCGTTTTAATATCGGCGTATTTCGCCATGATGGCGCGGCCTTTTTCTTTGTTGAGCACCATCGGGGCTTCAAACTTCGGCAGGTCGCCTTGATCCACGTAAGCGAGGATGAAAGCGAAAGAGGTCTCTTCACCGGCGGCGAGCTTCAGATTAATCTGATGCGAGCCGACCGGGTTCCAGCCGCAGTAGGAGCTGTTGGTCGCTTTTCCAGCCATTGGAACTTTGGCGTCGTTGAGGCCGTTGTGCACACCGACGAACTCGTCGCGCGAAATATCGAAGCCGTCAATCGGTCGGGTGCAACCAAACAGCGTGTAGTGGTTGCGGCGCTCGCGGTATTCGGTTTTGTGATAGATGGCGGAGCCTTCAACTTCCACTTCGCCGATCGAGTAGGTGCGCTGATAGTTGGTCATGTCGTTCAGCGCTTCAAAGAGGCAGAATTCAACAAAGGAGAAGAGCGTTAGGTCTTTAGTTTTGCCGCTTTTGTTGCGGACGGTGGTTTTCCAGATTTCCAGCGTTTCGCCCGGCGGAACAAAGAAAAGGATTTCAACTTCGACGCCGTTCTTTTCGCCGGTGATCTGCGTGTAGCCGAGACCGTGGCGGCACTCGTAGCGGTCGAGTTTGGTTTTGACCGGCTTCCAGCCGGGATTCCAGACGGTCTCGCCGTCGCGGACATACAGGTAGCGGCCGTTGGGATCCATCGGCATGTCGTTGTAGCGGTAGCGAGTCAAGCGGCGCAGCTTGGCATCCTTCCAGAAGGTGTAACCGCCGCCGGTATTGGTGCAGACGCCGAAGAGCTCCTCCTGTCCGAGATAGTTTAGCCATGGGAGCGGCGTGTCGGGGCGGTTGATGACATATTCGCGGTTCTGATCGTCAAAGTGTCCGTAATTCATTGAGCGTTTTTTCCTCTGTGTAGTTAACGAGAAATCTGTGTGTTGTTTTCGCGCCACTGTTTCAACTTTTCTTTTTCCCACGGCGGTGGCGGATTGAGCCGAACCAGACCTTTAGGCATAGTCGCTGCACGTTTAATGCGTTCCGTCAGACGGGCATCCAGATCCTTGATCATCGTCTGATATTCAGGATTACCGGCGAGATTCTGCATTTCATTCGGATCTTTCGCCCGGTCGTAGAGTTCGATCAGTTCCGGCCCGCCTTGTTTCCAGCGGGAGTACCGGTACTGCGCGGTGCGCAGCGAATATCCACCTTCAATTTGCATGAGTGTGTCGTCTCGTAAAGAAACCGCCGCATCCTGCAGAAGTGCCGCCTGACTAATTCCCGAAACCATGGACGGCACCGGCAGACCGGCAAGATCGCTGAGCGTCGGGTACAGGTCGATCATTTCAAAAAAGGATGCGGTCGTTTGTCCGCGGGTCTTCATGCCAGGCGCGGAAATAATCAGGGGTAAACGGCCCGACGGTTCAAACAGCGTAATTTTCTGCCAGTAGTCGTGTTCACCCAGATGATAGCCGTTGTCCGAGGTGAACAGCACAATCGTGTTTTCGCGCAGACCCAGCTCGTCCAGCGAATCAAGCACGCGGCCGACCTGTGCGTCGAGGAATGAGATGGTGGCGTAATACGCCTGAATCGCTAGTCTGGCTTTATCCTCCGAAATACCGATTTGTTCTTTGTGGGCGCGCAGGCTCTGCACCGCCGGTTCCGGCAGTGTTTTAAAATATCCATCAGGAACAGTCGGAACGATAATTTTGGAGAGATCGTACAGATCAAAATACTTTTTTGGCGCTACGAACGGCGTATGCGGCTTAAAGAGCCCAACTGCTAGGAAGAACGGCTGCCCGGCCGCTGCGTATTTTTTTATCAGCTTGACCGACTCGGTCGCCACCATGCCGTCGGTATGTTCTTCATCTTTGCCGTCCGGGTCAGCGTACCAGCTCAGCTGCGCCCCGAATCCGGGTTTACCGCTAACCGTCTGAATCCGGCCTTCGAGATCCTTGTCGCGTCCGCGCGGATTAATCCGCTCGTTCCACGAGAGAATGTCGTCGTGGCCATCGGTTCCAATGGACGATGGATTATCCGCATGAAAAACCTTTCCGACACGCGCGGCGGTATAGCCGTTTTTCATGAAATGCTGACTCAGGGTAACAACATCCGGGCAGTAGTCGCGTAGCATAGCGCGTAACGGGGTCAGCCCGGTCTGATCCGGATAGAGGCCGCTCATGATACAGTTGCGCGACGGTCCACAGAGCGGATAGTTGGCGATAGCGGATTGAAACAGCAGTCCTTCCCGTGCCAGCCGGTCGATATTCGGCGTCTTAACCATCGGGTGGCCGTAACAGCCGAGATTATCGTTCAGGTCGTCCGTGATGATAAACACCACGTTCGGTTTCTGCTCAGCGGCCTGAATAATTCCCAAAGGAATCAGCGCCGTGCAGATGGCGAGAGAATCATATTTTTTCATAGGCACTCCTCATAATGTCCGTATTTATGTGCGCAGGCCAACGCGTGTCGGTACGTGCTTAGACGGACAGAAGGCGGGATGGAATGATCGGAATGGAAAATACAGCCGCGGCTTTTCTTTGCGCACAGAATTTTTTTCGAAATTTCCGCTTCAAGCTTTTCGAGGTTACCGACCTCAAACAGACGCGTGTCGATGTTACCCATGAACCCGATGCGGTCGCCAAACAGCGGTTGAAGCCGGGTTACATCCATGCCTGCTTTCACCTCCATCGCCTGCAACAGGTCGATGCCGGTTTCAATAATGCCTGGTATCAGCGGCTCAACGAATCCGCAAGAGTGGAAAATAACCGGGAGTTTCCGGTCGTGGAAGAAGTCGATCAGTCGTTTGTTATGCGGCAGCACTAGCTCTACATACATATCCGGGCTGATGAACGGGCGACCCTTAAAGCCGATATCGCCGTAAAGCCAGATGCCGTCCGGCTTGCCGATGTGTTCAAAAATCCAGTCCCAGCCATTGATTTGCTGGGTAATAAAACTTGCGAACATATCGTTGATCCATTCCGGATCGTCGAGCATGCCGATACACATTTCTTGATGGCCGCTGTAGTTTTTGCCGATTTCAAAAACTTCAATCCCATTGAAGACGCAGAACAGATCGTTGTCCCGGGCTTCTTTGAGCGTCGCGGAAAGGACTGGCTGATCGATCCGTAGTGGATCGAAGGTACGAACTTTCTCACGGAATTTTTCGCGCCAGACTTCTCCATTGATGCAATCAAAGGCGATATGTTCCGGCACGCCTGAGCCGTCTTTGAACCATTTGAGCGTTGCGCCGTTGCCGTCTTTCGCAATTCGCCATGCGTCGGTTTCTTCAATCAGTTCGCTCCGTTCGGAGAACGCTTCGGAGCCGTGACCCCAGCAGGAGACGATATCGAGACCGAACTCCTTCCATGCGGGTACGCCTTCCGGATACCCTTGGGAAATCCAGCCTGGAATTGTTTCGTCCCAAAAGGTTTCGGCAAAGCCTATGCGGTCCGGGGTTTCTCCCCGTAGAATCATTTGAATACGTTCTTTGGATGTCATTTTAAGGAATCTTTGCGTTTAGCATGCTTTCAGGACTTTCCTGATAGCCGATGCGGATGGCTTTGGCGCAGACGGTGGTCAGACCGGGGGGCAGCCGGAGCGGTTCGGTGTAAAGCTTCCAATGATTGGAATCGGGATCTGTTTTGTAAGCGATAGATGCACCTTGCGTGGCGCTGACAAGTTGCAGAGCCGCCGGACCGATCAGTTTTATGTTGCCGGATAGAATCTGCTCGCCCCAGTTGTCCGGACTGATCGGAATAAAAACCGGCGCGGCGGTGATGGGTTGCTTGCCGTCCGGATACCAGCGGCGAACCATTTCAAATTCCGGAATCGCGCCGAGATCGCCGACCTCATTCATCCAGTTGTCTAGCGCCGCGCGTAGACGTACGAGATCTTTTCCAAAGGTTGGAACTTTTGCGAGATTATTGATTTCATGCGGGTCGTTCAGCGTATCGTAAAGCTCTTCGACTGGACGCGGACACTGAAAGAAAAGTTCCTGTGTTTCATTCAGCTCTCCGGCCAGATGCAGCCGCCACAGTTCCTGCATAATCGGGTTGTGATAAAGGTAGGGCGTCCAGGCTGTGAGCGCCTGGTGCGGATACCAGTTGCGGATATATTTAAACTGTTTATCGCGGACGGCGCGGACGCGGTCATAGGTTTCATCATGCCGGTCGCGGGAGGCAAAAATAAATTCCCGTTCCGGCGCGGCCTGCGGGCCGAGAAATGCGCGGCCCTGTATGTGGCCGGGAATTTCAACATCCGCCAGCGAAAGAACGGTCGGGCCGAGATCAACGGTGCTGACCAGTTGATCAGAAACGGTGCCGGGTTTTAATCCGTCCGGCCAGCGGACAATCATTGGAACATGAATCCCAGCGTCGTAAGGATAGCGCTTACCGCGCGGCAGCGGGCCGTGATCGCTCCAGTGGAAAACAATCGTGTTTTCTGCGAGTCCGTCTTCTTCCAGCTGGTTGAGCAGGGCGCCGAGAATCCGGTCGTTATGTTCAATTCGGGTGTAAACACGGGCGAGCGCTTCGCGAACTTTCGGCGTGTCGGGGTAGCAGGGCGGAACGGTCATATCCGCCGGATCGAAAGTGATCTCCGGGGTGTTTTCCGGCCACATCATACTTTCGTGCGTATCGTTCAGGTTGAAAACGGCGAAAAACGGCTGGTCAGGGTCGGGACGGTTACGCCAGTGCGCCGTATCGCCGAGTTCATCCCATGCGGTAACCGGCGCATTGAACTGGTAGTCGGTCTTTTTACAGTTGGTGCAGAAATAACCGGTAGCCCGCAGATATTCCGGAATGCATTTTACGTACGGCGGAATTACCGCTTCATACGGTGTGGGTAGCTCTGGCATTTCCGGGCAGGTGTGCGTAGTACGCATGTGATGCGTTCCGATGGAGATCGGATACATGCCGGTAATGATGGCGGAACGGGCCGGGGCGCAAACGCCGGCCGTCGAAAAAGCGTTGGGCCAGCGGCAACCTTCTGCCGCCAACTTATCGAGGTTCGGCGTGCGCGCCACCTGATCGCCGTAACATCCGTAAAATGGATAGGTATCTTCGAATGATATCCAGAGAATGTTCGGACGTTTATTCATTCTGTTTAATCCTGATAGGCAACAAAATCACCTTTAAGCGGCTTGTCATTAACCGTGATGATGTCGCGTGTGATTTCGATGAAGTAGCGTTTTCCTCTCAACACCCGTTCGACGGAGATAGACGGCCATTCAGACGGCAGGCAGGGGCGGATATGAAATCCTTTATAGTCGGGTTGAATACCGATCATGTATTCCAATATCGCACGGTACATCCAGCCTGCCGTGCCGGTGATCCATCCGCTGATGGATTCGCCGGAACGTCCGTTTTGCGGGCCGAGATACTGGTTGGTAAAAGCGTATGGTTCGCAACCTGAAACTGCGGACGGATGTTCCGCATTATCAGGCATGACTTTTCGAAAACTGCGCAGCGCCTCGTCGGGGCGGCCCGCGCAGCAGTCGGCGACAATCTTGAAGGCGGTGCCGTGGCAGTACGGCGTACAGTTTTCGTACATGCCGGGAAGAATCACGGAGACGCGGCCGACGTTGAGATCTTCTTTTGTGTAAGCAGGTGTCAAGGTGAGTGAGCCGTGCTTCGATTCGAGCGGCCCGTCTATCGCTTTCAGGCAGGCTTCGCGCCGGTTGCCGTCGGTAAGACCGGTCAGTAGCGCCCAGGTCTGTGTGTTGAGATAGAGTTTTCCTTCGGCATTTTCGTGCGACCCGACTTTATTACCGAAGTCGCTGTAGCCAGCGAGATACCATTCGCCGTCCCAGCCGTGTTCGAGAACGGCGGCTTTAATTTTTTCTGCACGCTCCTGCATTTCCACTGCCAGTTCTGGTTCGTTCAGCACGCGTTCAAAGAGGTCTTTGAGTAACGTCAGGCTGTAGTAGAGCGACATCGAAGTCCAGACGCTTTCGCCCTTGCCGTCGCGGCCCATCCAGTTGAGCGAGTCGTTCCAGTCGCCGTCGTGAGCGAGAACCAGTCCATGCACACCGGTGTCGTCCGAAAGATGGCGTACGGATTGAATCATGTGTTCCAGAACGGTGCCTTCACCGCCGTCGAGGTAAGGCGCTTTGGCGCTCAGGAATTTCAGATCGCCGGTTTCTTTGATGTACGCGGCAACTGTCGGAGCGATCCATGTCGGTCCGTCGGAATAGTTATGCGGCTGAAGCGGCATCCAGCCGCGAACTGCCTGTCCGCTCCGATGCTGATGAGCGAGCGTTTCAAGAATTTTGGCGTGGGCCAGTTTGGCGTTAAAAGGCAAAATGCCCCAGGCATCCTGCAGGGTGTCGCGGAAGCCGCGCGCGCCATCCCGGCCGAATTCGGCGCAGAGCTGAATCTGCTGTTTGGCCCAGATATTGGTCAGCCGGTTGATTTGCTCATCCGGTGTTTTTACATGGCTCTTTCCGATCATTACCGTTTTTTCATGGCGCAGTTTTTTCCAGGCACGGGAACGGTATTCAGCGGGCATCACCTTGCCGATCAGCCGTGCGGCTTCTTCGTCGGTGTTAAAACTGCCGAGCAGTACCGTGAGCGGTGCCGTTGCGCCAGCTTCCAATTTGACGGGAATCATCATTGCGCCGGCAAGCTGTTCGCACCACGCTTCGCGGCAGGGGAGTTTGCCGTCGATCAGGCTTTGCGGTACAGCGGGAGTTCCGTACGGGCCGAGAAAGTCGCGGGCTCCGCCGCACCACTGTTCGACGATTCCGTCGGTGGCGATAAAGGCATTATAGCGGTCATGCGGACGTTCGTCAGAAGTGTTGTAACTCAGCACGGCTTTGAGTTTTGTGCTGTAAGCGCTGCGCAGATAGGAAAAGGGGCTACTGAAGGTGGTGTAGCCGCTGATGGCCCATTCAACGTAAGGCACCAGCATCAGATTGCGTGGTTTGCGGGTGGCGTTGCGGATTTGAAATTCCCAGATTTCAACGGCTTCATCGGGCGCCAGAAACGAAGTGGTTTTGCACGAAATTCCGTTGGCGCGCATTTCGTAGATGGAATAGCCGAGGCCGACACGCGCCTGATAGGTCGATTTTTTAGGTTTGGCCGGTAGCAGTCCGGTACTCCAGAACTCGCCGGTGTCGCGGTCGACCATGTAAAAATGACGGCGGCCTTTTGAAATCATCCGGACGCGGCCTTGCGGGTGGTTCAGCAACATGGCCTGATCGTTGAAGACGCCTTCGCCGCTGCCGAACTGGTTATGTCCGGAGATCATGAAATTGTTCCAGAAGAAATTAACCTGATGCCGCGGCGGAATTTCAGGCTTTGTAATGATGTACTCGCGTCCGTCTTTTGAAAATTCGCCAAATGATTCCGCTGTCATAACTTGTTAGTTCCCGAAATTAACCCTGATGTCTGCTGCCGATGTTGTCCTTGACGATCACCTGTTTGCCGTTGCGGCCGAGATCGACCAGCATTTCTTTTCGGAAACCTTTGCTGAGGACGTTGTCCTTGATGATCGCTTCTTCAAGTCCGCC
>JBBQSL010000153.1:0-7939 GCA_038213895.1 Kiritimatiellales bacterium
GCCCGCGACGAAGCCGAAGAAAAAGCCCGCCTGCAAGCCATACGCGATACCCTGCATGCCGACGAACTCGTCCGTACCGTTGATGCAGCCGCCCGCCTGCTTGAAATGCAGAAAACGCCCGACACCCCCGTAGCCATAAAAACCCTACCCCTACTCAAGCGCAGTGACCTCGAACAGAAAATCCGTACCGTGCCGCGCGAACTCGAACAGCGTGAAAACGCCGACATCCTTTTTCACAACCTTTTCACCGGCGGCATTGTGTATGTGGACATCGGATTCGACCTGCACGCGCTCGATGCCGAGGATCTACCGTGGGTTTCATTACTCGGCAGCATGCTCCTCGAAATGGGCACACAAAAAGAGGACTTCGCCTCGCTCGCACAGCGCATCGCCCGAAAAACCGGCGGTATTCACACCTGTCCGTTACTCGCCGCACTGGAAGATTCTCCTAAAAGCGCCGCATACCTCTTCCTGCGCGGAAAATGCATGAGCGAAAAAACCGGCGACCTTTTCGATATTTTACACGACATCCTGTTCGCGCCCGCCTTCAACAACCGGAAACGCTTCCGCGAAGTGCTCCTCGAACAGAAAGCCGAAATGGAGGGATCCCTCATCCCTAGCGGACATTCCGCCGTTATGTCACGCCTCAAAGCGCACTACCACGAGGCCCACCGCGCCAGCGAAGCACTGAGCGGAATCGACGCCCTCTTCTTCCATCGTGCCATGCAGAAAAAAATGAAAGAAGACTGGCCCGGCACCGTTGCACGGCTCGAAACCATTCTACAAAAACTGCTCGCCGGAAAACTTATCGTCAATATCACAGCCGACGACAAAGACCGCGCTCCAGTTTTCCAAATATTGGAAAAATTCATCGCCAACTTTCCAAAGGCTGGAACCGCCGCGCCCAAATCCTGGAATTTTTCCAATGAACTGTCCAAATCCGAAGCTTTATTGATTCCTTCACGCGTCAACTATGTCGGACGCGCCATCAACCTATTCGATAATGGCTACAAAATGGACGGCTCCGCCCTGGTTATAACCAAATATCTGCGCACCGCATGGCTCTGGGAAAAAATCCGCGTACAAGGCGGCGCTTACGGTGCTATGTGTGGCTTTGATCCGGGATGCGGAGTCCTCGCCTTCGCATCTTATCGAGATCCGAACCTCACCGAAACCCTCGCAGCCTACGGACAGACCGCAGACTTTTTGAAAAACATCCAGCTCGACGAAGACGAACTCACCCGCGCACTCATTGGTGCCATCGGCGGAGTCGATACCTACCTGCTACCCGATGCCAGAGGTTACACCGACATGGTTCGCTACCTGACCGGCCAAACCACTGAAAAACGACAAAAATTAAGGGATGAACTGCTCTCAACGACCGCGGAAGATTTTAAGAAATTTGCTGATTTCTTCAGCATGGAAAAGGCCGTCACTTCGGTTCTCAGTTCGCCTAAAGAAATCAAGGCGAGCGGCATCGCTTTCCAGAGCACCCTGAAAGTTATATAATCATCAAATTAAAATGATGTGCCTTATTATAATAAATTCCATCTGCAGATCCTCCCAATGCAATCTTAAATTTTGAAGTTGCGGTCATCCCCCAATTGCTGCCGGACTGATCTATATCCATTGACCCAAGTATATTCCCATTCAAGTATATTCCCATTGTAAGAAGCGGCTAACACCTTAACGCCATGAATGCACAGAAAAACTTCTAACACATTAAAAAAACAACTAAAGTCCCTCATTATGAGAAGTCGCGAAGCCATGAAGTGGGAGGAAACGCTTAAGGGCGTTTTTGATGTGATTGATGTCGAACTCGAGTCTGAATACGGTACAAGATACTCGCTACACCCTTCCCGCCCGAAACACGGAACGACCACAAACCCAGAAGCCGACGGTCTCTTTAATGTCGGCGCCGCTTTTTCAGCAGGATTCGGTTCAAAGTATGGCCCCGGGTACGTCGTCGAGATCCGTCTGTCCACACTCAAAAATGTACCAACCGAAATACGGGAAGCGATTAAAATAAAGGTTTCCCAACGATTGGAAACCCTATTGCCAGCGGCATTCCCATGCAAGTTACTGAAGGTCGCTGAAGAGACCGGCATCATCCGTATTCACGGAGATCTAAGTCTCAATGACTGAATAGCAATTTTTCAGGTCTTACTAATGCGACTTAAATTAATTTCATATCAGTCGCTCAAGCACCTGCTCGAAGTTCTCTTCGTAATGCACACAGAGCGATTTCGTACCGCTGTCGATGATGTTTCCGCCGCCGATGCCGATCGGGGCAAAACCGGCCAGTAGGATGGAAACCACTCCCGCTCCGCTATCCTCGATGCCGACCACTGAATGACGGTCTTCAAACGGAATACCGAGGCCGACGCGCGCGGTTTCGGCGTAGAGCCACGGGTGCGGCTTGGGAGAAAGTTCGCCGAGTGTGCCCGGTTCGCCGGGACGAATCGCGTGACCCGCCGTGATGATCGCATCGTAAAATTCTTTCGGGTCGCCCATGCCCAGCACCCGGAACGCATCTAAAATTTCCGGCCAGGCTTTTTCGTAGAGGCCAGAAGTGACCAATCCAATTTTCACCTTCATCGCTTTGAGTTCATAAAGAAACTCTTTGATGCCCGGTGCCGGCGTGAACGCTCCCTTTTTGCCACGGCCCTCGAGAATTTCAGTCATCTCATAGTTAGTGTGCTTGAAATACCATGTCCGAGCTTCTTCGACGGTTTTCTCCGGGCAGTATTTGTGGATGCAATACTGTAAGTGTTCCGAAACTGAGTGACCGGAAACGTGCGGCTCATCGGCAGCTTCCAGTTTAAATTTTGGATTACCCAGCAAACTCGCTGTGGTTTTCTCCATAATCCAAATCCAGAAATGCTCGCTATGCACCGTCGTACCGTCGAGATCCATCAGCACGGCTTTGAGCGGCTTTTTGATCTTCACATCGTGCACCGGATAATAGGCCGGATAACCCATCGCCGACTTCACCAAAACCAGTGTCTTATCGTTCTCGAATGAAACAAATTCCACTTTGCGGTCAGCGATAGTCTGCACCGACACCACTCCATTCGCGCCGGTCTTGAACGCCGCATCACAGGTATTCTCTATATCAATCAAATCGTTAAATTTCATTAGCCACTTTCATTACATGATCATAGAGCGCAATATCAATCCTATTGGCAAGAAAAATAAGCGGCGCAGCATCCGCGACAACCGTCATGCCTTGCTCCCGTTCAAGTCGGCATCGAACTCAACCACATCGTAATTGAGCGCAACTCCAAACTCGGACATATGAAGCAGAAACTCCCGAATAGACAGCCCGGACAATTCTGCCGCGCGGGATAACGAAATCTCACCCGCCCGATAAGAACTCATCGATTGCTCCAAACGGAATTTCTTCAATCCACTCCGTATAAACTGCTTCAGCAGTGCCGACCGATCCAGCCCGCAAAGCTGAACCCATTCATCGACCTGCGTCACTTCCTCACGCTCCATTCGTACAGACAGGGCGACAGAACTCATTGTATACATCTCCTCTTTTTGAACATACCCCGAATCAAACAATAGATCAATAGGCCCTGCAGCAATTCTCATTATGGCCGGAGAGCACGCTAAAGCGTGGACTACAAACTCAGAAATGTCTGGAAATGCTCGTTTGTAGTCCAGCCTTCAGGCTGCTCTTTGAGCGTGGAAGGCCATAATTAGAATTGCTGAGGCCACGCCAGCATTTTTCAAAGCCGGTCGCCGCGCCATTCGCGAACCGCGTCAGTCATGGCGATCCAGTTGGCCGGTGCGGTGTAGGACGAAATCTGATTGCCAGTCCCGATGGCGATTCCGCCGTTACCGCGACCGATGCGTTCGAGGAGATTAAAAACATACGTTTTCACTTCTGCCGGCGTATTCAGCGTCATAATATTCATTTCAATACCGCCAAAGTTTCCAATTCGGCTACCGTATTTTTCGACCCAGACATCAAAGCGGTCGATGGCGTCCTCGTTGGAATGCTTGGCATCAATACCGGCGGCAATCAAATCGTCCATGACCTCGTAGATTCTGCCGCAGGAATGCAGTAAGAAGGGTTTATCGTAGGAGTGAACCAAGTCGATCACCCGCTTATACTGCGGAATGATATGTTTACGAATTTCATTGGGTTGAATCAGCGTCGAAGAACGGAACCCGAGGTCGTCGCCGAAACGGCAAATGGCAAAGCAGTCAGCATAATTGGCCAGCATCCAGTTCCAAAGCTGAACCATCAAATCGCCGATTTTCTTCCAAAGCAGTTCATAGGCCTCCGGCTCATCGACCTGCAAAAAAGCCAGTTGCTGAAACGGCACAAAATCTTGAATCGCCTCCAGCAATCCATTCCCCACACCGCCAACGGCTTTCATGCCTTCTGGGAGAGCCTCGCGAAGGGCGGCATAATTCGGCTCAAACCGGCGGATGTATTCCGGCAGTTTGGTCTCCCATGGATAATTTTCAACATCTTCCAGAGTATGAATGATCGCAGGCGCATGGCCCATTAGCCCCTGCCCGTTTTGAATCATGCGGCAGATGTTGCGCTCAAACGGAATGCAGTCGTAGCCGAGTTGGATTCCGCAACGACTGATCCTGCGATACGCCTCCACATGATCCTCATACGTGGTGGTCAGCAGCGGAACAACCGGCTCACCGATCACTTTTTCAATCACACTGAAATCAAATCCATGCTCATAGAGCGGCAGTCGCGCCGCTTCACGGTTGTAAGCCGCATCCACAATATTTCTGTAGTCTGGATAAAATTTATTCATTCTATTTCCCGATACTTTTATCGTTTGTCACGGTAGATTGATTTTCAGCCGATAAAAAACTGATGAATAATGATTGGTATCAGAAACTGTAACCGGCCCGTTTGTACCTGACACTCCGCCTTTTAATAATGTCCACCCGCCATTGACGAGATTCGTGCGGCTGTATATTGAATAATTCCGATTCGTAATCGTGCTAAAAAGAATATCAGTGCCACTGGTTCCCGGCTTCAGGGTGCCTTGAAATGTAAAAACAGAAGCTTTATTCGTCGGGTCTGTCCCGGCAATATATTCCTGCCCTGCGGTATATCCGTCACTATCTGAATCGTTCTGCTCGGCTGTGGCATACCCGTTAGTCGCCCATCCGTATGAATCAAGCCACGCATAAGGTACTCCGTCTGCCGTCCGGTCCGGACCAATGCAAATCACTGCCGTTTCCGGCGGCATCAGTGTTAGGGTAAAAACGACATCGCCGCTGTTGGTCGTTACAGTTCCCGAAAACGGTTTGAGTGTCAGACTGTCCATGATGACCTGCTCATAGCGCGCCAACTGCGTGCCCAAGAAATCCTGTTCGACGGAACGTGAGCTGTTGGTGGTCATACCCCTAATGGATGCCAGCTGTTCCGGTACGGCGGCAAATGCGGCGTTGAGCATTCCAGTTGCTTCGAGATCTTTGCGGATAAGGTAGTGTGCCGAGTTGGTTTGATTCAGTGACGTCAAAAGTACCTTATCGCCTTGATTGGCTCGCAACAGATTCTGTGGAACACGAATCGACACGGTCTTGGATGTATGGTTCAGCCGGTTTGTATCGTGAACACCGTCCAGAATCCAGTCGCGGTCCCCGCCGAGTATCCCGACCGCCCTGACTTGCGTGCTGTTGGTGACCGGCGAAGTGGTGTTTAAAGTAAAGGCTTCACCTCCGGCCGTATGATCCAATACAGCCAGCAGCCAACCCCAACTGGTTAATACGTTATGCAACCCTGTATCCGAGCGGAAGACATCGAATACACCCCAATGATACCAGCGGTTGAGCCCACTTTCCCGCAAACGGGATATCATATGAAAATACCAGGCCGCACCGCGCGCGCCGGGCTCATCGGTGGACAACCCGCTCTCGCATTTTAAAATCCCGAACTCGTGGACCTCCCAGGGAACTGGGTTGGGCAGTTCGGCCTGAACGGTTTCAAAAAACGCAATATCGCCGTCGGCTGTCGTTTGCGGGTTATGCGAATGAGCGGCCTGAGCGATGTACTCGGAAATGGCGATAAAATCAAACGGCGTTCCGACGGTTCCAGTGGCGTAATTGGTTCCGGTGGCGCAGTGCTTTGCCAGTGCAACGATATCAACATTATTGGCGGAAGTATTCGCTTTGCCGCCGCCCTGATTAAACGGGCCGAACTTCGCGCCGGGGAGCACGCTCTTCACCGCCGCTGCCGAGTTATCATAGAGTTTAAAATACTGCGTCTGCGTGCCGGAAAACCGGTCGATTGACTGCGCCTCGGTACCCTGCCGGAAGCGGAAGTTGTTGGCGGTTTCAAACCCATAGAGATCAATCAGTTTTACACAGAGGTTGGAAACGAACGTCCGCCACTCAACAAAAAACTGCGGCGGTGCCACCTGGCCGTAACTTTCCATGACAATGTTCGACGGGAAGCAGTAAGGAATATTATCCAGCACCAGCGTCAGGTTTGTGTACCCGGCACTGATATAGGGATCGAGCCGTCCGGCCAGCTTATCCCAGCGGTACTGCAACTGTCCGTTGGTGTCTTTATAAACCAGATCAGCCACATCGGCCGGTACCGGATTTTCCGATCCGCCCCCTTCATTCCACCCGCCGATCAGCCGGACGGCATTCACATGCCCCGCAAAAGGAATTTCCTCCGCCGAATTACCTTTCACCTGATAACAGAAAGAATTCCGCTTGAGATACTCCGGAAGGTCAAATCCCTGCCATCCGGCCATCCACTCGCCGATCACCGGCTGGGCACGCCAGAACGGAGCCCAGACGCCTTGATATAAAGGCGCAGATGAATCGGTTGACGGAACCACTGAAAAAGAAAAAGTCCGCGAATCGCTGACCCCGTTTTTGGAGGCCGTTGCAGTAAGGGTAACCGGAATGGAACTTCCCCGGATGCACGGTGCGAGCTGGGGACGATAAACCGTCCCGTTTGTCCGGATAATCAGTGGAGCAGAAGATTTCCATTCGAGCAAAACGCCATCCTGAGGCGTCGTTGAAAAAATCAGGTTTTTGGTAACGGCATTGGATGAGTCTCCCGACTGGCAGTAGATGGCTGTATTGGTCAGAACCATTTGCACCGCTTCGCTGTCAGCCAGCGTGCGGTTCGTAAAGGTCGCGACCAGCGCCCCCTCTGTCTGCACGTTATTCCAGATGAAGTTGGTGACCGTGCTGTTGTTGTCAAAAACCATGCCCGCCACGGGCGCTCTGTTGGCAGTCAATGAGGCGATCCGATAGGAATTACTCGCCGTAATAATAAACTGCGCACTGCCGCCGGACGGTACGTTTGTGCTCACCGGCGAAACCGCTCCGTTGCCGCCTGTCACGCTGCCCGTCAGTGTGTAAACTGCGGGAACAGCCGTCAGGGTTAAATCCTGGTTGCCGTTGGTCAAAGCCAGCATCCATTGTGTCGTGCCGCCGCCAAGAACCTGAAAGCTGGCGTTGGCGAAGTTCCCTGTGCCGCTGATAGAGCCGCCGAGGCTGTCCAGCCAGGTGCGCAGGGTGCCAGCAATCAGCAGATTGGCACTGCCGCTATTGACCAAGGTGTAGGCACCTGAGATTGTAAGAGCCGTCAGATCAACCTGTATCAGTCCGTTCAGCAAATTAGAAGTACCGCTTGTCGTTCTGACCGTATCCAATGTGCTAACGGAATTAGAACCAAAAATGAACTGTATGGTTCCGTATGTATAAAGTTGAACTAAGGATTCTTTGAATAAAGTCGCGCCCGATTCAACAAACATATTTCCGATCATACCAGCCGTCTCGCCGCCAATCGTAAAAGCGCCGTTGTTTGCGGCCGATGTATCGAGCGACCCACCTTTACGCAACGTCAACGTTCCGTCAAACATCGCGTTGCCTGAATTACCAACATTCAGATTGGATGCCTTCAATGTCCCGCCGTAGACAACTTTAG
>JBBQSL010000154.1:0-7914 GCA_038213895.1 Kiritimatiellales bacterium
GATTTGTATGTGGCTGGTGGATCCAGACTGCTTAAGCTGAGTTTGAATAAACCGGAGTCCGGCTGGATTGAATGTTCCGCGTTGCCGGTGTCTGCTGTTGCGAAACCTGTTTTGACGGGGCTGCACGGAACGCTCTATGTAAGCGGAATCGGTGCTGCCGGTACCGGTGCGCTTTCATATAAACCGGCCTTGAATGAGTGGACACCCTTGTCCGCCGCGCCGGAAGATATGGGCGGCTTCATCGGGGTTTCCTGCGGCAACGATCATCTGCTTTTTTTTAATACAACCCGGCCTGACGACCGGATTCTGGCCTATCATCGGATTACCGATGAATGGTTTGAGATGGGACGTCTGCCGCAGACACTTCGCCTGATCGGTGCGGCCTCTGGCGGTACGGAATTTACGCTCTTTTCTGCGGAATCCACCGTGACGGGCAAAGCCCTGTTGAAGCCGACCAAATATGGATGGGTGGACCATTCCGTGGTGGCACTGCTGTTGGTTGCCCTTGTTGTTATGGGTATGCATTTCTCGAAAAAGGAAAAATCGAGCGGTGACTATTTCCGTGCTGGTAGCCGGATCCCGTGGTGGGCGGCAGGTTTGAGTCTTTTTGCCAGCGGTGCCAGCGCCATCAGTCTGATGGCCATGCCCGGCAAGGCCTTTGCCGAAAACTGGATCTACTTTTCTATCTCGATTTTTATTGTGGTGATCCAGCTTCCGCTGATGCTACTGGTCTATATTCCGATTATCCGCCGACTCAAAATTTCCACGGCCAACGAATATCTGGAGCGCCGTTACAGTCTGCCGATCCGCATGCTCGGGTTTGTCATTTATTCGCTCAACCAGATGCTTGGTCGCATGGCGGCAATCCTTCTGCTGCCATCCATCGCGCTCAGTGCCATCTTCGGACTGCCGATGGAACAGAGCATTCTCATTATGGGCGTCGTGGCCACGATTTATGTGACGCTCGGCGGACTCGAAGCGGTCATTTGGACCGATGTGCTGCAAGCCGTAGTGATGCTTGCGGCCGTGACCGTTTGCTGCGTGTGGGCATTTGTCTCGCTTGATATGACGTTTCCCGTCGCACGGGCGGCGATCACCAGCATGGATAAGTTCAAGATGTTTGATTTCAGCTTTGATTGGACTGCGCCGGTTTTTCTGATTGTCTTTACCAATGTCATTGCCCTGACGTTTGGATTGATCGGCGACCAGACTTTTATACAGCGAGTCCAGTGTACGCATGATGAAAAGGAATCGCGCAAAACCATCCTCACCCAGTTGGCGGTGGCCGTTCCAATGAACTTTGTGCTCTTCGCTTTGGGAACCCTGTTATTCCTGTTTTATAAAACTCAGCCGCAGTCGCTCAGTCCGGCACTGAAATCGGACGGGATTTTCCCCTTCTTTGCCGCGCAGAATCTGCCGCCCGGCATGGCGGGCTTTGTCGTCGCCGCGCTACTGGCGGCCACCATGTCCACGGTTTCAGGTGCCATTAACAGTGTTGCCAATCTGGGTGTGGAAGATGTCTATCGCCGCTTTTTCCCGAAAGCGACGGATCATAAGTGCGTGATTCTCGGGCGGATTCTGACGGTCAGTCTCGGAGTATTCGGCACTGGGGCCGCGCTGGTTTTGGCCCGAAGCAGCCTACTGTCGGTCTGGGATCTGGCCCTGATGATCACTGGGATGATCCTCGCTCCGATTACCGGGATCTTTGTACTAGGGATCTTTACCCGCCGAGCGAACAGCTTTGGTGTCTGGGTCGGAACCGTTGCGTCCGTTTTTGCCAACGTATATGCCAAGCTCTATTTGAACCTGCACTCCCTGGCGTTTCTGAGCGTCGGAGTATTCACCTGCATCATCGTTGGTTATCTGGCCAGCTATCTGGCTCCGAAACCGAAGAACAATCTGGACGGGCTAACCGTCTTTACGCTTTTTAATAGATGAGTTCGGATGTCGGAAAGTAAAAAGTCCAAGGTCGGTGGATCTGACTTTCAGACTTTTTGACTTTTGACTTTTAGACAAGGAGTTATATGACGAATAAACCTGTAAAAATCGGCGTGATTGGCTGCGGCGGTTATGCCTATCAGCTGATTATACGAATTCAAACGACGCCTCTGTATGGCAAGATCACGGCGGTGACTTCGCGCGATATCGACAGTCAGGGTGCAACCTACTGCCGGGCGCATGGCATTAAAGTATTCCAGACCGTTGATGAACTGCTCGCCTATGGCGATTTCGAAGTGGTCGTCAACCCGACTCCGATTCATCTGCATGCTGAAATTACCAAACAATGTCTGGCCGCCGGATTCCCCGTCTGGATGGAAAAACCGCCGGTTGCTACCGTGCAGGAACTGGACGATCTCAACACAGCGGCCATAATTGCCGGGCTACCGGTTTCCGTCTGTTTTAACTCTCTATTTTCTTTCCGAGCCCAGCAATTAAAAGCCGAGCTGGTCGCCGGAAAATACGGGAAAATAAAGCGGGTTAAATCAATGGGAGCTTGGGTGCGGACGGATGCCTATTTTGGACGTAACGGCTGGGCAGGAAAATTAAAAAAAGGCAAACACTGGATTTTGGACGGCGACATCAACAATCCATTTGCTCATGTGGTTTGTAACGGACTCTTTTTTGCGGGAAGTCAACAGACCGCACTCGCCAATCCGGTATCGGTTCAGGCTGAGCTTTACCGTGCTAATCAAATCGAGAGCGAAGACACCAGCGCCATACGCATCATTACGAAAGAAGGGATCGAAATTCTGTCTTGGCTGACGCTCGCCTGCAAAGACGAATCGGATCCAGTGACGGTCATCGAAACGGAACAGGCAGTTATTAAATTCATTAACCTCCAGCAGGTTAGAATTACCTTTAACGATGGCACCACGGAGTTCCGCGACAGTTACAAAGAAAACCGTCTGGAAATGATCGAACATCTTTGCCGAACGATGCGTAGCGATGAACCGCTGATCTGCTCGCTAGAGATGACCCGCCCATTCACGCTGACCGTGAATGCTGCGTTTGACTCGGTCGGAATCATCAACACGATTCCCGAGGATGCGCTGGACTGCGTGATGGTTCGTGAAACTGAAAAACAAACAGCCATTTCTGGGATGGGGGAAATCATAAAGAAAGCTTTTGAGGCGAATGCGCTCTTCTCCGAAATCGGTGTGTCGTGGGCGCGCAAGAGCGAACTGTTCAATACGGAAAACTACACAGAATTTCCTGTGCGGTTTCAGATCGGTGTTAAAAAACAGAAACCCGTTTGCGTGTGATAATCGGTTCAATAAGAAAAAAGGCAGAATCATGAAGAATGTGTTTATAGACATTCGAATATTTATCTAGTTTTAAAAAATGATTCTGCTGTCAATGATTTTGCATAACTCTTTTAGGTGGGGATTTATTTAGGTGAAAATCAATATTTGATCGGGTTAGTTGGGCTGGCGGCAATCAGTTTTGCCCAGCAACTGAAAGGTGTATTGAAATCGAAAAATTATAAGGGACTAAAATGCGAAAAACCCGGATTTTTATTTTTATGATGCTCGCAGGATTTGTTGCAAACGCTGCGACGCTG
The DNA here is from genome assembly GCA_038213895.1 of Kiritimatiellales bacterium. Lineage (GTDB taxonomy): Bacteria > Verrucomicrobiota > Kiritimatiellia > Kiritimatiellales > Tichowtungiaceae > Tichowtungia. The sequence continues at coordinate 3,563 of JBBQSL010000154.1, forward strand.
GAAGAAAAAACCACTGCCGTTTTAGCGCAGACATCCGCCCGGCAGGAGCAGGCCTTGCGGGCGCAATTGGCCAAGACCTTTCCTCAGGACGGGATGTGGCATTACGAAGATTTTGCACTGGCGGCGTATTGGTTTAATGAGCGGACTACCGAGGCGGATCAGGGACTGTTGATAGAGCAGAAAGAGCTTTTTCCGGCCACTCTGGAATCCTTTGAAGCGGGCGGGTTTCATTGGCATGCCTATCTGCTCGAACGGATCTATTTCCTTTTTTCCAGTCACAGCAAACAGTTTCCGGGGCGCATGAGCATTAAAGCTGAAAATGCGGTTCTTGAAATGCTCTGGAGTTGGGCGGCTCCTGTCTGTCGTAAAGAACTGGCCGATCCGGAGCATGTCTGGTGGTACTGGGGCAGTGAAAATCATCATGCGCAGGCCTGGGTGAGTTTCTGGGGCGCGGCGCAGATTTTTAAAAATCATCCGGACTACCGCGACCGTAAGTATGCCGACGGATCAACGCCCGCCGAAATGTCGGCGGCGTTTGACGAATACTTCAAATGCTACATCCGGGAGCGGGCATCGAAAGGACTTCTCGTAGAAGTCGCCGCGCCGACCTATGCAAAATATACGCTCAACACCTGGTACAATCTGGCGGACTTCGCTGAAGATCCCGTTTTGAAAAAACAAATGAGCATGATGCTCGATCTCTATTGGGCTGACTGGGCCATTGAACAGATTGGCGGCGTGCGCGGCGGCAGTCGTCATCGCAATTATCCGGGTCGAGCGTCGACTGAGCAGAGCGGCGGAGAGGAAGCGGCGTGGTATCATTTTGGCATCGGCGTTAAAGCGAGCACACATCCCGGATCGATGGGATCTGCCACCACCTTCTGGCGCCCGTCGCCGGTGGTGGTTGAGCTGGCGCTGGATACGGAAGGTCGCGGAACCTATGCCTATTCATCTCGCCGTCCGGGGTTGAAGGAACCGAACGTCGTTGCCAATTTTGTGAAAGACCCCGCGCATCCGCTCTACGATAAAAAAGGAATTAATTGTGTGAATCCCGCAGGTGGTGCGTTACTGAGAACCACGTGGTGCACTCCTGATTTTATCATGGGCATGAGCCAGATCGCTCCATTGCCCCAGGATAATTGGACAGCGATTAGCAGCCAGAATCACTGGAACGGCGTCATTTTTGCAGGGAATTCCACGGCACGCATCTTTACTCAGCCCGTGATGCCGGCGAAAGGCAGCGTCTATAATGCGGAATGGGGCGTCCAAAATAAAGGCGTAATGATTCTTCAGCGTTTGAAAACCAGCAACGCCACAGGGCAGATGATCTGGTTCGACAAATCCCTGAAGCGTGTGGAAACCAATGAGTGGGTCTTTGTCGAAGCACCTCAGGCCTACGCCGCCGTGCGGATCGCCAAAGGCGGCGGTAAATGGGAGTCTGATTCTCTCGAGCAACGGCGCGACGGAAAGGGACGCGACGGGGGCGGGGAATGGTTGACGCTGAATAATGAGTTTTCGCCTGTTATTATTGAGGTGGTCTGCAAATGCGATTATCCCAACTTCGGCGCGTTTCAGTCCGCAATTCTTGCCAATCCGTTTAAATGGGAAGGCAAGACGGTTGAGTATCGCAGTGAATTTTACGGCACCACGCTGACCTTACCGGTTGATGCAAGCAGTGCTCCGCAGATTGACGGAACTCTGGTAAAATTTGAGCCGGAGAAGGCTTATGACAGCCCGTATTTAAGCGGCAATTTCGGAGACGGAGTGGTGACGATACAAAAGGGGGAATCGGTGCAGACGCTCGATTTCAATAAGAAATAAATCAAGGAGGGAAATGCCATGAGATCAAAGTATACGAGGGCAATACTGGCCGCCGGTTTGGGAATGGTGTGTACAGCCGGGGCGGAAACATTGGTGGTTACGACCCGCGACTGCGGAGACGGAACGGCCGGCAAGGGAGCCGATGGCTGGGTGAGCGAAAGTTCGCCCGCCGCGCTTAAAAGCAAACCGGGGGCTGGAAAAATGTCAGTTTCCGTAATGATTCGCTCTACTGGGGAAAAACAGGATACCGGTTATTTCCGGTTTGATCTTTCGGCGTTGAAAGGACGCAAAGTTCAGGCAGCAACGTTGAAATTGTCTTTTAAAGGAAATGACCGTGATTCCATTCAGGTCTTTGGTTTGAACGATGGGGTTCAGGGTGTGAATAAAGCCGGTAGTGAAGACGTGAACGATAATGATGCGGACATCCACGATGAATTCTGGAATGAAAAACTGCTGGATCGTGAAAGTGCTCCCGGCATGCTCGCCAGCGATGGCAATCCTTCCACAGTCGATTGGGACAAGAAGTCGGTTGTCGAGCTGGGCAAATTTAAAAATCCGGGTGCTCCCGGCGAAGTGACCTTCAGCAATGAAAAACTGGTGGAGTTCATCAACGGAGACCGTAACGGGGTTGTAACGATTATGTTGCAGGGCAGTACCCACAGCAGTATGTACGCTTCCAAAGAATGTCCGGAAGGACTGCCCGCGCCAGCGCTTGAACTTGTGATTGCGGAGTAATAATGAATAGCCACAAAAAACATAAAAAAGAACAAAAACAGACGGCCTGTTTTTTTGTGATTTTTTGCGCCTTTTTGTGGCTAATCTTTCTTCCGTTGGCGGCGGCGCTGGATCCGTCGGCAATTGATAATGCGTTGAACCAAACGACGGCCCGGCAGGAACAGACGCTCGCCTTACAGGTAGCCAAGCCGTACCCGACCACAGGTCTGTGGCGCTACGAGGATTTTGCGCTGGCCGCCTACTGGCTCAACACCAGCAACACGGCCGCCGATGCGGGACTGATTGCCTGCCAGACCAATGGAGTGTATGCCGACGCAATTACGACTAATAATTACCACTGGAACGCCTACCTGCAGGAACGGATCTATTTTCTTTATTCCGCTCAGAGTGAAATCGTTCCGTTTCGCGGACGCATGAGCACGGACGCCGAAAACGCCGTGCTCGAAATGCTGTGGGATTGGGCCGCACCTAATTGCAAGATCGGTCTAGCCGATCCGGCAAAGGTTGACTATGTATGGGGCAGTGAGAATCATCACGCTATGGCTTGGGTCAGCTTCTGGGGTGCGGCAAAGATTTTTAAAAATCATCCCAACTATCAGAACCGCACCTATGCCGATGGCTCGACCCCCGCCCAAATGGCGGCGGCTTTTGACGCCTATTTCAAAGCATATGTCAGGAACTCCGCATTGAAGGGGCTGGTGATCGAAGTCGCCTCGCCGACTTACACAAAGTATACGCTGAATACCTGGCTCAATCTGGCGGACTTCGCGGATGATCCGGAACTGAAAGCAGGGGCATCTGCGATGTTGGATATCTGGTGGGCCGACTGGGCGGTGGAGCAGATTGACGGCGTGCGCGGCGGCAGTCGCCACCGTTGCTACTCTGGCAGCCCGTCACTTCAGGAAAGTGCGGATGAATCTCTGGCTTGGTATCACTTCGGGCTGGGGAATTCTCCGGCCAGTAAACATCCGGGACGGATGTCCGCGGCCACCACGTTTTGGCGGCCATCACGCGCAACCGTTGCATTGGCTCTGGATACAGCAGGTCGCGGTTGCTACAGCTATACATCCCGCCGTCTGGGACTGCTCGACAAAACGCCGCCGCCCGCACCGCCACCTCTTTTGACATTCAGTTACAACGCGATTGGTTCGGATGGCGGCAGCCTGCTTCGAACGACCTGGTGTACTCCTGATTTCGTGATGGGCATGAGTCAGGTCGAAGCACGGCCCAGCTCCGATTGGTGGGCCGCCAGTAGCCAGAACCATTGGAACGGCGTGATTTTTGGTGGGCATGCGACCGCCAGGATTTTTACCCAGAGGCCGTATCCGGTAAATGGTGCCAGCGTCTACAATGCGGAATGGGGCGTACAGAACAAGGGGGTCATGATCCTGCAACGTCTGACCAAGCATGAAAATGCGACCGGGCAGATGATCTGGTTCGATTTTTCGCTCCCCCGGCAGGAGACCAATGGATGGATTTTTGCGGAGGCTCCCCGCGCCTACGCCGCTGTCCGGGTCGTCGATGGCGGCTGGAAATGGCAACCCGACTCAACGAATCTGCAACGCGATGTAACCTCGACCAATATCGGCATATGGGCGGTGCTGACCAACCAGTACTCCCCGATTATTATGGAAGTCGCCCGCAAACAGGATTATGTCAGCATCGCCGCGTTCAAAACAGAGATTATGGGCAATTCACTGGCGCGGGCAGGAGCGCGACTCGATTACACCAGTCGCGGATATGGTACGACGCTGACTGTTTTTACGAACGAAAGTGCCCCACCGCGAGTAGATGGC
>JBBQSL010000155.1:0-7911 GCA_038213895.1 Kiritimatiellales bacterium
AAAGCTCAGATGGAAGACGAAGAAGCGGAAGGCTAAACCCCCGTTTATATTCTTCAAAAAAACCCCAGCACTAGCTGGGGTTTTTTGTTGGCTCTGTCTATCATAAAAAACTGTAGGTGCGGGCGGTGACCGCGCCGGATGTTGATCTCTTCTGTGGGTACAGATAAAAAAATGTGGGGCGGACATTCCTGTCTGCCCATTTACGCATCCAATCTCATCATCCTGTTGTCCATTATCCTGTAAAAAAGTCTTTTTTGACGAAGTCGAAAATAGTCCTCATTTACAAGTCTAGAAGGGTTTCAAATTTTTCCGGTTTTCGGCTTTCGATCAGGCTGTACACGGCAGGAACAACGAAGAGGGTCAGTAGCGTTGACGTGGTCAGCCCAAAAACAACGACAGCTGCCAGCGGGCGCTGAACTTCCGAACCGAGCCCGCGTGAAAGCAGCAGCGGCAGGAGTCCCAGTACGGTGGTCAGCGCGGTCATCAGTACGGGTCGCAAACGCAGCAGTCCGCCTTCGGTAACGGCATCATGCAGATTGCGGCCTTCGCCGCGCAACTGGTTGAAGTAGCTGACGAGCACGACTCCGTTCTGTACTGCAATTCCAAACAGGGCAATGAATCCAATCGCAGCGGGAACCGAAAGATATTCTCCGCTGAGGTACAGCCCGGCGATTCCTCCGATCATGGAAAGCGGAACATTGATGATAATCACCACGGCGTCGCGCCATGCGCCAAAGGTCATCCACAGCAGAATAAACACCGCAGCGATCACCGCCGGAACAATAACCGCCAGCCGCTGCATGGCTCTTTGCTGATTTTCGAACTGGCCGCCGTACTCAATGAAATAACCGGCAGGCAGCGAAACTTTCTCTTTGATGCGTGTACGAATTTCCGCCGCCACACCACCGAGGTCTCTTCCGCGCACATTGCCCTGCACCATCCAGCGCCGCTGGTTGTTTTCACGGTTAATCTGAATCGGCCCGACGACTTCGCGCACGTCGGCAATCTGCTCCAGCGCGACAAAAGCTCCGCCCGGAGCCGGCACCAGCAGATTGCGAATCGCATCTGGATCGGCACGGAATTTCTCCTGATAACGAACGTGGATGCCGAACCGGCGCGTATTGAGATACAAGTTGTCGATCGCCTCGCCGCCGATGGCGAGTTCGACCACTTCCATCACGTCCGTAACCGGAATGCCGTAGCGCGAACAGGCGGCGCGGTTCACATCAATCTGCACCTGCGGCTGACCGAAGTTCTGATCCACCGACAGATCGACCAGTCCCCGCACGTCTGAGACCGCCGCACGGATTTCGCCCGCCACCTTTTGCAGTACGTCGAGATCTTCACCGGAAACCTTGATCGCGATTTGCGCTTTGGTTCCCGAAAGCAGCTCACCGAACGCGTTCTGGATCGGCTGCGTAAAGTTGAGGCGCACGCCAGGATGAACGGCAAGTGCTTCGTTCAACTTGGCAACCAGTGCCGCCTTATTGCTGGAGCCGCCTTTCAGTTCAATATGAATTTCGGCGGAATTGACCGGATGCGGATGACTTCCCGCCTCGGGCCGACCGATACGGGCAACCGTTTCTGCTATTTCCGGGAAACGCATAATTTCCCGCTCCAGCTTCATAACGGTTTCCGTCGCTTTCTCCAGCGAAACCGATGGAGCCATCGTAACGCCGAGCGTGATCGAACCTTCCTCAAGCGTCGGAATAAACTCAGTGCCAATCTTCGGGAGCAGCAGCAAGCTGGCGAAAAATACCGCCACGGCGCAGACCAGCACCGCGATCCGCTTACTTTGAGCGCCTTCCAGCAGCGGGCGATAACCTTTTTTCAGCACGGTTATCAACCGATGCTCGCGGTGAGCCCCCTGCTTGAGCATAAAATAACAGAGCACCGGCGAAATAATCAGCGCCGCCACCAACGAGCCGAGCAGTGCAAAGGTGACGGTGAAGGCCATCGGCGAAAACATCTTCCCTTCGATTCCCTGCAACGTAAAAATTGGTAGGAAGACCATGATGATAATCGCGATGGAAAAGAAAACCGGACGACTAACCTCGCGGGCGGCGGCGAGAATGACTTCTGACTTGTCGCGCGAACTGTTTTCCGGCAGCCCGAGATGACGGTAGATATTTTCCACCATCACAATCGCTCCGTCACTCAGCATCCCGATCGCCACGGCAATCCCGCCCAGCGACATCAGATTGGCGGACACACCTCGCCAGTCCATAAGGATAACAGCAATCAGCGCGCAAACCGGCAGCGAAAGCACCGTGATAATGGCGCTCCGCAGATTTCCCATAAAAAGTAGCAGGATGATCATCACCAATACCGCGCCTTGGAGCACCGCACTCTTCACGGTACCGGTCGCCTGCTGCACCAGTTTGGCCTGCTCATAATACGGCACCAGCTTAACGCCCGGCGGTAGCGAGGCCTGAACCTCGGCGACTTTTTCATAAAGCTTCTTAATCACCCGCGAGGTGTTTTCGCCATAGAGCTTCAGCACCAGACCGGCAACGACCTCCTGCTCGCCGTTGCGCGTCACCACGCCGCGGCGGATCTCGCTTCCGTATTCAACCTCGGCCACATCGCCAATACGCAGCGGAACCCCATCTTTCACCCGCACAGGAATTTCGCGAATCTGCTCCAGGTCTTTGAGCAGTCCCAGTCCGCGCACGAGTGTTTCCTCGGAACCGATCACCAGAAACTGTCCGTTCGCATTGCGGTTATTGGACTGAATTGCTTCGGTTAGTTCTTTCATCGACAAGCCGTATTTGCGCAACTCATAGGGATTCACGCGCACCTGATACTGCAAAACATGACCGCCCATGGAAAGAATATCGGTGACACCCCGCACCGACTGCAACTGATATTTCACCACCCAGTCGTTCAGCTCGCGCAGATAAACGTCCGGCGCTTTGCCGTCGGTGTTTGCGCCGTCCGCAATCGTCAGGTAATACATGAAAATCTGACCGAGTCCGGTGGAAATCGGCCCCAGCGTCGGCGCCTCCAGCGTTTTCGGCAGATCCGCCGTCGCGGCGGCAAGCCGCTCAGCCACCAGCTGACGCGCGAAATAAATATCCGTCTTGTCTTCAAAGTAAACGTAGATCACCGCCAGACCGAACGCCGAAGTCGACTTGATTTGCCGCACATCCGGCAAACCGTTCATGGCATTTTCAATCGGAAACGTGATCAGCCGCTCGACCTCTTCCGGTGCCATGCCGTGCGCTTCGGCAAAGACCGGCACCATGACCGGCGAAATATCCGGGAACGCATCCACCGCAAACTGGCGATAGGTGTACACCCCAAAAATAAGTACGCCGATGGTCGCCACAACGACCAGTGCCCGCACCCGCAAAGAAAATTTAATCAGATTATTAATCATACTTCACTCCATTCAGAACCGCAGAATATCGAACAAGAAATTCAAATTTTAGAAAGGTTCCCATTCATCTTTCATCGTTCATAATTCATCATTCGCTCTAGTGTCCATGTCCAGCATGTGCATCGAGACCACTGGTAATCGAATTGGCTTTCAGATCAAAAGAGCCGTACCCGACGTACTTTTCGCCGGGCTGCAGCCCGGCTTTAATCTCCACAAACTGCGCGCCCTTGAGGCCGGTTTCAACGTCGCGCGGTTCCAGGCCGTGCGCATCCTGAATAAACAGCATCGCGCGGCCGTTCAACGTCTGAAGTGCTTCTTTCTCGACACGCACCACGGCCTGCACCGATTCCACCGCAATCCGGGTGCTGACAAATGCGCCGGGCTTGAAGTCCGGATGACTGACTAGACAGCGGGCTTGTAGCGTGCGAGTTTCGGGCGAAATCAGCGGGCTTATATATTGAATAACGGTTTCGACCGAATCGCCATCCGGTGCGATCAGCTCAACGCGCTGACCGGTGCGGACGGCATTTCCGTATTGCGGAAAAATGCTGATATCCACCCACACACTGGATAAATCGGCGATCTCAAAAAGCACCGCGTCTTCCGCCGCCGATTCGCCTGCCGACTTATTTTTTGCAATCACCGTTCCGGACAACGGCGCGATCAAATCGTAACTCGCGAGCGTCACGTGGTTTTCCATCGTTGCCAGCACGTCACCTTTTTTAACGGTGTCGCCGGGGTTGACCTGCGTGGAACGAATGATACCGGCATAGCGCGGAGAAACAGCAGCCGTCCGGTCGCGGTTGAGCCTTATCTCCGCTGGAAAAGTGACCAACCGTTCTACCGGCCCGCCTTCCGCCGTCAAAATTTCAACCGCCGGCTTCGCTTTTGGCGCACCCTTCTCCGCCTCGGCGGCGTGGCCGTGTCCCGCGTGAATATCCTCTGCGGCCTGTGCAAAAATCGCTGTCCCCCATATCATGCTCATCAATAAATATTTGTTCATAACTTCGTTCTCCTATTCTTTGATTATAAATTTAGATAGTTCCGCCGCCGCCTGTTGCGCGGTACGCCGGGCTTCGATGGCCCGGATATTCACTTCCGCCAGCATCTGCTGCGCCTCAATCAGTTCAAGCCACCCGTACCGGCCGGAACTGTACCCTTCTCGACTGAGCTCATAAGCCCGCTTGGCTTTGGGAAGTAACTGCGTGCCGTACCGCTCCGCTTCGCCCGCCGCCGTGTCAAACGCCGCCAGCAGTTCCGTCCGTTCCTGCTCCAGTTCACGACGTGCGACTAAGCTTTGCGCCCGCGCTGCATCAGCCCGAAATCCGGTAGCCAAAGTTTCCGTCTTCCCTCGATTAAACAGCGGCAAAGGAACCGAGACTGAAAAGAGATAGGACTGAACGTTCCCAATCTCCTCATAACGCGAACCAGCACCAAACTTCACATCTGGAACCGCCGCACTTTTTGCCAAAACCGTTTCCGCCGAGGCCTGATTTTCCAGAGATTGGAAACGACGCAATGTTGGATATACATCAAGTTGGTCAGTCAGGGCCGGACATTCCAAGGTTCGGAAAAAATCGCCTTCGACGGATCCGACCGTTGGAATTCCAATCAGCCCTGCCAGTTTTTTCCTCGCGGCCACCAGCGAATTTTCGTCGGCCGATTTTTCAATACAGCGTTCTTCGAGTGACACCTCCGCCTGAATTACTTCAAGCTCGGAGGCCGCCCCGGCTTGATTGCGTGTCCGAGCCGTTTCGACAAACTTCTCCGCCAACCCAACCAGTTCACTGCGGATTTTAAGAAGTTCCTGTTGCGCCAGCACGTCGATAAAGGCTTTTTGCACGGCTACTTCAAAATCCAGCCGCGTCTCATCGACGGCAAATCTGGCGGCTTCAGCGGCATGCGTCGATACCGCGCGACGTTTTCGAATTTTTCCAGAGGTTGGAAACTCCTGTGAAACCATCGCACTATATTCCGCCGCATTGGCACCGCGATTGTCACCGCCAAGCCCTTCGACCTCCAGTGAAAGTTCGGGATTTGACCAAAGTGCTGCCGAGCGGACATCTTCTCTGGCGGCCAGCGCCTCAGCGCGGGCGGCACGTAATTCGGGGGAAGTTTCGCGAGCCAACGCCAGTGCTTCCGGCAAGGTTAAAGCCTGCGCCTCAAAAAATGCTACGCCTAAAACGGCGGATAAAACGGTGATTTTATTCATAATTCTCCTGATTTTATGTTTTTCTTCGTGCAGTGACTGGCACGGAAAAATCAAATCAGGAGTTGAATGGTTTGCAGAGCGACAAGGTGTCTGGGAGGTAACGGCAACACGGTCAGAGGTCGAACCGATTGAGACGGAGACACCCTAGTGAAAAGAACCGGACGAACTGGGGCCGTCACAAATAGCGCACGGGCTCCGATCGAGGTCGTCAACTTCCCGAGACAAGGAGTTTCTGAACAGGCATGGCAATCGGCATGGGACGGAACCCCTTCAAAAAGACAGCCCGTCGCACAATTCTGATCCTCACCGACAGGGTGATGTGGCTTGGCATGAAGGCAAGGCATCAACAAAGCGGTCATCGCCAGCAAAATCAGAATTTTTTGCAGAAACTTCATCAAATGCTCTATAGTTTTCGTCCCGTACTGGCGGCGGTCAGTTCGCCGGATTTTACACCGCGTGCGGCCTTCAGTAGGTCGGCCATTTCACGAACCTTGCCAGCCTCGCCTTTTACGATGATCACTTCAAGACAATTGTGATGATCCAGATGCACATGCGTCGCGGAAATAATCATATCGTGTCGGTCGTGCTGAATATCGGTGAGTTTGTCCTGAAGCTGCCGCTGATGGTGGTCGTAAACCAGCGTGATGACACCGACCACCTCTTCGCCCGCCTGCCACTCGTCGTCGATCAGCGCTTTACGCACCAGATCGCGCACCGCTTCGGAACGGTTGGAATAGCCGCGCAGTTCCAGATGGCGGTCAAACTTCGCGACCAGATCCTCTTCCATTGAGATTGAAAAACGTTCCATTTCACACTCCTTATACTCGCAACGACCATTCATTTACCTGCTCGTTTAATTGGTTTGGCCTGATCAGTGAGCGAGACCAATGTTGCCCCACTGACTGAATAAATTCTGGACGAACCAGCTTAGCCCTTTGCGCCAGCCATTCACCTTGGTCAAATCTGAAATAGAGACCTTCCGCAGGTTGATCAGAAAGTTTCGACTGCGCTAGAAATCTCTCAAGCTCTGTCAGCGTAAAACAGCCAGCAGCCAGAGCCGGTACCTGTGCGACTTGAATCGCTTTTAAAATCTCATCGCGGTGGGCCGTGGATAAGAATCGTCCGCACTGCTTATCATAGACATCAAAGCCAAGAAACCAATCCGGCAACCGTGTGTACCGAATGGAGTGTTGAGCATAGCACCATTCTCCAAAAAGAATATAGCGGTCGGTCAGACACTCAAACAAGGGGTCTATTCGAGATGCCAACCATTCTCCTAATTTTTTCCATTGACCCGGGTAGGGCAAATTAAGGTACGCGCCGCGATTTTGGGTTAAGATTTCCCCATCCGCATCAAATGAGATTCCAAGGTTTGCGCCGTCCACCTTCTCCTCAACGACTAACTGCTGTTGCAAAAATTCAGCCTGTTCTAATTCCAGCATTACTTTGTCGGTACGAATATCAAAACCACCTGACACGGCCAGATGTGGTGTGGATGGAAATTTAAAAAAGTCGTCTTTCACGCCCCAATTTTCTCCGCATACTTGCCCTTGGCATATTCAGGACAGAGGAAAAGAACGGTAATCCCAACATCTGCCAAAGCATCTTTCCATCCCCACCACTTGCTATCAGTCGCCTGTAAAATCGGGGGCTTGTCCGGATGTGTATTAGCAACCGCAACAAACTTTCTATCGGAGATGTCAAAGATCGTCAGCTTTTTATGGGCAGGGAATTGATCGTAAACCGTGCCAGTCTTGGTGATTGTTACCCGACTGGAATCAGGCAGACTCCAGCGGTTATCGTGAACCCATTTCATAAAACGGTCGCCTACGCCAGGCTGCCCTTTCATGGAAAGCTGTTTTCGATATTCATCGAATATTTCTTCTCCCGCATCCATGACTAATCCGCGCTTTTTTATGATATGATCAATAGCTTCAACACAGGCAAGAACACACCCGACTAACTCCTCTGGAACGTTGCATGGAGCCAGTGCGAGATTAGCTGTCTTCGGAACATTCGTGTCCACAATGCATTTATCCGGCAAACTCATTTGGATTTCTCCGATTTTTCGGCACTCTGGTTTATCCGTTTCTTCATGCCGACACTTTCTCTCGAGGCACCGCGTCCTCGGCAATCCGTCGTTGCAGTCGCCTAAGAAAATGCTCTGAGTGCGTTTCAATGATTAATTGAATATTCCTGTCAACGCCGTTTTCTTTTGAATTTATCACGTCAATCATGACGTCGGCTAATGCAGACTGCGCATTTGGGTGCAGATGGATTTCTGGCTGCTCCATAAGAATGATCGAACCGGGGGGGG
>JBBQSL010000156.1:0-7911 GCA_038213895.1 Kiritimatiellales bacterium
ATTAAAATTGATTTATATTGAGTAATATTCACTATGTCAAGCTATATTTATATAAAATTACTGGCTACAAATGAAATAAAAAAATGATGCAACCCTCTTATCTGGAATTAGTTGCTACGATTTCTTTAAACAATGTCCGCCTTGAATGGAGAGATCCAGAGATTGACGGAGATATTCTTCCGCCCGTCTTACGTGCGCTTCGTTCAGGTGTTGTATAAAGGTTTTTCCGGTGATCCGTTTGAGTTGATGCGATACGGCGGATATACTTTGGCCAACGGACTGTCATTCCGCTCCCTCTACCTCGGACTGACGACGCGAATGGCATCAAGGCGGAGGCGGGCGGCGGCGAGAGTTTTGTCGAGCTCGGTGAGGGCGTTGCGGGCGTGGGTGAGTTCTTCGTCGCGGATGTTGTCGTTGATCTGTTGGAGATATTCGAGCCGTTTGTAGTCCGTTCCCAAGGTTTCCCGCATGCGCCGGCGCGCCTCGGCGATAGTGGACTTGGCCGCTTGTTCGGCGAGCGGGCGCGTGGCGGCTATCATTTTAGGAATCAGCTGCTGCCGGATGGTTTCATGTTCCAGCAGTTTCCAAGGTTCGGAATCTTTCAGATTTTCGGCGACGGTTCCGTCCACGGTGTCGCCCGCGTGGTCGACGAGGATGCTGACGGGGGTGGGAGGCAGAAAACGGTCGGCGTAGAGTCCCGGCGGCGCGACGGTTTCGAGCACGTAGACGGCTTGGAGTTTCAGCGGAATTTTCTGGGTCGGATCGACGGCCATGGCGCAGGTGCCCCGTTCGGAGCCGAGAATGACTTCGCCAGCACCGGTGACCATCGGGTGGTCCCAGCTCATTAAGGTGGTGTCGGGGCGGATGAGTGCTTCGTCGCGGCTGAAGGTGATGTGGAGGCCTTCGGGGGAGAGCGGGAAGAGGTCGCTGAACATTTGGTCGGGGTGGAGCAGGTAGGAGGTGGCGTTGAGCGGCTCGGCTTGTACGCCGTACGAGTCGAACATCTGGAGGAGATAGTTTTTCAGATCCGGTGACTGTTCGCAGTCCGTGATTTGCCGAGCGATGGCTTTTCCAATATCTGGACGGAAGGAGGAGAGTTCGAGCAGGCGGTCGCGTCCGGCGGCGATCTTTGCGCGGAGCGTTTCGTAGAAGGCGCGGGTTTCAGCGATAAGCTCGTCGGTGACGTCATCGAGCCGCGCGTCAAAGCGTTCGAGCAGTTCATAGCCTCCGACGACCGGTTCGGCGAAGGCGTTGAGTCCTTCATGCAGCCAGCGGACGACCTGTTCTTCGGTCGTTTTTTTGAGGTAGGGCACGTGGATGTGAACGTCGCCGCGCTGACCGATCCGGTCGAGCCGGCCGATGCGCTGTTCGAGCAGTTCGGGGTCGCGCGGCAGATCGATGAGGACGAGGTGCGAGGCGACTTGAAAGTTACGGCCTTCGCCGCCCATTTCTGAGACCACCATGACGCGCGCGCCTTCAGGTTCGGAGAACCAGGCGGCCTGCCGGTCGCATTGGATCAGCGGCATCTGTTCGTGAAAATGAGCCACATCCACGCCCGAGCGGCTTTTGATTCCTTCGACGATAGTGGCAACTTCGGGTTTCGTCCGACTGATGACGAGAATTTTCTGCGTAGGATTTTTTGCCAGGAAGTCGAGCAGCCAGTGGATACGAGGGTCGTCCGGACCGAGCAGGGCGGCTTTTTTTGGCAGGCGCAGCGGGATTAAGTCGGGAATGCGTTTGGGGAAGCCGGTCATGCATCGGCGTGTGTTGCGGAAGATGACGCGTCCGGGGCCGTGACGATCGAGCGCGTCGCTTCGTTTCTGCTCGCTCATGGAGTCGAGCCGTTCGCCGAGATCGGCGGCGACTTCGGCGTAGCGATCATGCTCGGCGCGATAGGCGACGAAGTCGGGGTAGCGTTGCGGGTCGAGCAGTCGCAGACGCGCAAAGTGGCTTTCGAGTCCCATCTGTTCTGGGCTGGCGGTGAGCAGCAGGAGGCGCGGCGTGTTTTGGGCGAGGCCTTCGACGACGTCATATTCGGGGCTGGTTTGTTTCGGCGACCAGTGGAGATGATGGGCTTCGTCGACAATGAGTAGATCCCAACCGCTGGCGACGGCCTGAGCGGCGCGCTGCGTGTTGCCGGAGAGGAATTCAATGCTGGCCAGTACGAGCTGGTCGTCGAGGAAGGGATTGGCACCGGGGTCACCGGTTTCGATACTGTCGCAGCGGTCTTCGTCGAAGATGCTGAACAAGAGGTTGAAGCGGCGCAGCAGTTCGACGAACCACTGGTGAACGAGCGCGTGGGGGACGAGGATGAGCGCCCGCTGGACGCCGCCGCGGACAATGAGGCTGTGCAGGATGAGGCAGGCTTCGATGGTTTTGCCCAGGCCGACTTCGTCGGCGAGCAGGACGCGCGGTAGGTGGCGGTTGCTGACTTCCTGCGCAATGTAGAGCTGGTGGGGGAGTAGATCAATGCGTCCACCGAGCAGGCCACGTACCGGCAGACAGCCGGTTCGGTGGCGCGCGTTGAGGGCGGCAACGCGTAGGTCGAAGAGTGCGTTGGCATCGACATGGCCGCCGAGTAGGCGGGTTTCTATCCGGTCGAAGCTGGAGGTGTCGCAGAGGTCGGCTTCGGCAAGCTGTGTGCCGTCGGTCGTGACATAGCGGAGCATTCCGTTTTCTTCGAGGAGGGTTTTAACGGTCAGCCGGACACCCTCGCGCGAAGTGATTTCGTCGCCCGCTGCGAAGCGCACGCGTTTCAGGGGTGCTTGGCTGATCGCGTAGATCCGCGTTTCGTTGGCGGCGGGATAGATCATCTGTACGGTTCGGTTTGTGACCTCACCGACTCGTCCCAGCCCGAGTTCGGGTTCGGTTTCACTGATCCAGCGTTGTCCAAGAGAGTAAATTTGCATAGCAGTGGAGAGTACGACATTCGTTCGGTCGATGAAATAATAGAAAATCACGAATGCTGTGGATGGCGCATTCCTGTTCCTGAACGAACCGTGAAAAGAGATCAAAATAAATTCGTGCAGTTTGCCACTTCGTTGCTCCACGTTCGTGGAGCCCAGCTCGCCTGCGGTTCGGTTCGTGGTGGGAAATTCCCTTAGACTCTGTATTATCCGTCGCCAGTAATTGAGGAGGAGTTTTTATGTCGGTTGAAGCACAACAAAATAATCCGCTGCATGGTTTGAAATTGGAGACGCTGATCACTGAGTTGGTGGAGTTTTACAGTTGGGAGATTTTATATGCTGCGCTGGGACTTAACTGTTTTAAGATGAATCCGTCTATTTCGAGCTGTCAGACGTTTTTAAAAAAGACGGAGTGGGCTCGGCACAAGGTAGAGAATTTTTATTTGTACCGATTTAAACAGATGCCGAAGGCGTTTGGGGCGGAACTGGATTTAGAGCCTAGGGCGCGAGGCTTCGCGAAGGGGATTGTTCCGAAAGATCCGATGCCGTTAACGCTTAAGCTGATTGAAGAGATGAAGGCGCAGGCCGCAGAAAAATATCAGGCTCATTTGGCGGACCGACGTTCTCGTTACTAAATTTTTCCAAGACTGGAACACTGACGGACACCGACCACGCACGGTTACGAATGGATCGTCAGGCTTTGCACGCTTCCGGACTCAGCTTCCGCCATCCGAAGTTTGGACGAGCTGTCACGATCAATTTCGATCTTCCGGATGATATGAAACAACTGCTGAATCTTTAGGTAGATTATTTTAAGAGGCTGATTCACCGCGAAATAACTCAGAAAACGAAAAATATTCTCGCTTTAAAAAATTCTTTGTAATTCATTGTTGGCATTGAGGGGATAACATGCCGCCTGAGCTCAAAAAAAGCATGTCGCAGAAACTGCGGATGGATGGTCGCGACTACTCGCGGCCCGGCTGGTATTTTGTCACGCTGGGTGCCGACTATCACCGATACTTCTTCGGCACGGTCAAGGAGGGCGAAATGCGCCCCAATGCGCTCGGCGAACTAGTTGAACGGTTCTGGAGCGAAATCCCGCAACACTACTCCCATATCCGGCTCGGAGCTTGGCAGCTCATGCCCAACCACTTCCACGGAATTGTGCGCATCCTCCAACCCGGCGGGGCCGGGCTGGGCGAATTGCTCAACCTCTTCAAAGGCTCGGTCACTCGCGAAGCGCGCCGCGCTGGCCTCGTGCAACCCGTAATCTCCCACCATGGTGGGAAAGAACAGAAAGTTCCCGGCAAGGTATGGGCTCCCAACTATTACGATGTGATCTGCTTTGATGCCGAAGAGCTGGCCGTTCGCGAAAATTATGTGCGGGCAAATCCGCGCCGCTGGGCGCTGCGCGATGTTCCTCAGGGCTGGGTAAAACAGAGCCGTTTTAAAGGCAACCAGACACTGCTCAATGATTCCGGTTCGCGCTGCGCTTTGCGCGTCTCGCGGCGTGCGTCCAAAGCGGAGGTGGTTGCATTGCAAAACAAACTGGCCGCCTTCGACGGACTGGTTTGCAGCACCTTTTTTTCGCCCGGCGAGCGTGCTTGCCTGAAAACCCTGCTCACCGCCTCCGCCCGCATCATCTGGGTGCAGCCTATGGCCATGCCCGAACAGATTTCCGTGGACTGGACAGATGCCTTTCTCGAAAACCGTGCGCTCTGGCTCTCCGCTTTTTCCGACGATCAGCCCGAAGCCACCCGCGAAAGCTGTCAGCTCGCCAACCGCTGGGTTGAACAATTCTGCAAACCTGCCGGTTCGACGACTTAAAAAAGGACGCGCTGAAGGGAATTCATCTGATTATTAACAACCACCTATCCCAGCATTTTATCGAGAATAACAATGGCGTGATAGATGTCTTTTCGTTCATCTTCTTTTAATTCATCTCGGCAAGGCTCGTGTATCTTTGAGAGCATCTCTACAAAGATGCCAGCCATCGTTCAGGCCGTTCGGCGAGAAATACGCTGGCATGAATCGCAGCAGACATTTGTAAGCTCGGCGTTCACAAAGGCGGTTTGCAATGGAGTTCATTATTTCCAAAAACTCATCCATAAGCTACCTCTTCGATTATTAGTGCCGATTAGTGGCTCAAAACTTCCTCAATGCCTTAATCCGTTCAAGGACGGGCGGGTGGGAATATTCCAGGAAGACTTTGAGCGGGTGGGGCGTGAGGTTGGAGAGGTTGTCGACGGAGAGCTTTTTGAGGGCGCTAATCATTTCGCCGGGTTCGCCGGTAGTTTGGGCGGCGAAAGCGTCGGCTTCGTATTCGTGTTTTCGCGAGAGGATGTTGCCGAGCAGTCCGAGGATCATGCTGATCGGCGCGTAGAGGAAACCGAAGAAGATGAAGCCGGCGTAGAGCGGCGTGCCTTCGATGCCGAACGCGGCGTACAAGCCCTGTTTAGTGATGAAGAGCGAGAGGATGAGAAACATCAGTAACGACGAAGCCAGCGAGATGACGATGCCTTTTTTGATGTGGCCGCGCTGGCAGTGTCCAATTTCGTGCGCCAGTACGCCAACCAGTTCGCCGGTGGTGTGTTTTTCGATCAGCGTGTCGAAGAGGGCGATGCGTTTGGTTTTTCCGAAGCCGGTGAAGTAGGCGTTTGATTTGGTGGAACGCTTGGAGCCGTCGATTTTGAAGATACCGCTGAGTTTATATTTCTGCGCGGCGGCAAAGATTTCAATTTTCGAACGCAGTTCGCCGTCTTCGAGCGGGGTGAATTTGTTGAAGAGCGGCAGGATGACGACCGGCGCGATAAACATGATGAAGAGCTGGATGATCGCCAACGCACCCCACGCCCAGAGCCACGCGTGCGGAACGGCACTGAATATCCAGAGAACGAGTGCGAAAATCGGCGCACCGAGCAGGACGGTGAGCATCAGGCCTTTTAGAATATCGATGACGAAGGTTTTCGGGGTGGTTTTGTTGAATCCGTAGCGTTCTTCGATGACGAAGGTGTCGTAGATGCTGAAGGGCAGGCCGACTAGCTGCCCCAGTACGATCAAGATTCCGCCGAAGATAAGTCCTTGGACGATCATGTTCGCCGTGGCGGCTTGTGCAATGCCGTTAACCCAGCTGAAGCCGCCGAGTAGAATAAAGGCGATGGTGAGCGGGAGCATGATAGCAGCCTGAATTTGGCCAAAACAGGTGTTTTCACGCAGGTATCGCTGGGATTTGGCGTATTTCTCCGCGTCGTAAATACCCTGAAACTCCGCCGGTATTTCGGTGGAAACGTTCCGGACGTTGAGCGTTTCAACGATCAGCGAAAGCATCCAGTTAAAGATCAGCAGGGCGAGGATAAATACTAAGTAGGCGTTCATGGTGTGTTCTCCAAAATTTCGAGGACTATACGGTAATAAATCCGAAGCACAAAACCCGAAATGCGAAACAAATTCAAATTCCTTATTCCTTGAAGGAAATGCACCGGAAATATACTCTGTGACGCTATGAGTAAAACATTGTTTGACAAGATTTGGGATACACACGTTGTTAAGGATCTAGGCAACGGTGAAATGCTGCTGTATATCGACCGCCATCTGGTTCACGAGGTGACTAGTCCGCAAGCCTTTGAAGGTCTCCGTCTGGCTGGTCGTAAGGTGCGCTGCCCGGAACGGACTTTTGCCACGATGGATCATAATGTGCCGACCGACGAGAATCGGATGAACATTACCGATCCGATCGCCAAGGCGCAGGTGGACGCGTTGACGGATAATGCCGCGCAAACCGGCGTGACGCTTTTCCCGCTAGGTGACGACCGACAGGGCGTGATTCATATTATCGGTCCAGAACAGGGTATTGTTCTTCCCGGTATGACGGTGGTTTGCGGTGACTCGCACACGGCGACGCACGGTGCCTTCGGTTCGATCGCGTTTGGTATCGGTACTTCAGAAGTCGAACACGTTTTGGCGACACAGACATTGCGCCAAAAGAAACCAAAAAACTATAAAGTGGAATTTACAGGTAAATTGCAACCGGGCGTGACTGCCAAAGACATGGTGCTGAAACTGATTGGTATGATTGGTACGGCTGGCGGTACCGGTTGCGCGTTTGAATTCTGTGGCGAAGCTATCCGTAATCTTTCTATGGAAGGTCGTTTGACCATCTGTAACATGGCGATTGAAGGCGGCGCACGCGCTGGCCTCGTTGCGCCCGATCAGATTACCTTTGATTATGTTTCTTCCGGTGACCGCAAGTATGCTCCAAAAGGGGAAGCCTTGACGAAAGCTATTGTGGAGTGGAAAAAGCTTTATACCGATAAGGGTGCGTACTTTGACAGTGAGTTGATGATTGATGTCAGCGATCTGGCCCCGCAAGTGACTTGGGGCACCAGTCCCGGTATGGTGACGAGCGTGACCGGAACGGTTCCCGCGCTGGATGCCGTGCCGGAATACTCTCCGGCGGATGTTCGGGCCGCTCTTGATTACATGGGGCTTAAACCCGGCATGAAGATGACCGACATCAAGATTGATACGGTTTTTCTCGGTAGTTGCACTAATGGACGTCTGGAGGACCTGCGCGAAGCCGCAAAAGTTATCGAAGGCAAGAAGGTGGCTAAAGGCGTGCGTATGCTGGTGGTTCCAGGTTCAGAAGCGGTACGTTATGCTGCCGAAAAAGAACGGCTAGACCGTATTTTTGTCAAGGCGGGTGCTGAGTGGCGCTATGCCGGCTGCAGCATGTGTCTGGCAATGAATCCCGACAAGCTGAAGGACAAGGAGCGTTGCGCTTCGACATCCAACCGTAACTTTGAAGGACGGCAGGGTAAGGGCGGACGCACCCATCTGGTCAGCCCGGCCATGGCGGCTGCGGCAGCCATTCACGGACACTTTGTTGACATTCGCGGGAATCAATAAAGACTGCCCACGAATTTGCACGAATAGTTACGAATGAAGAGGGAGTTTTTAACCGTAAAAGAACGCTTTCCTTCCTTTCAGTCAGGTGAAGCGTTGCTAC
>JBBQSL010000157.1:0-7850 GCA_038213895.1 Kiritimatiellales bacterium
AACCCGACAAAGAACAGCAACAAATCCTCGACTGCCTTGGGGTGAAAGGACTGTAGCCAGAGTCGTGAAATAAAAAACAGGACTTATCTCGTTCATCCCGTTGAGGATACGTCGTTTCAATTAAAACAATGTCCGTCAAGGAATAGCTGAAAAATCTGGTTTCAATGACCCGTTTTACTTTTCTCGCGTTTACAAAAGCTACGCGGGTTCCCGCCCAGACAGTTCCGGTGCGTACAGTTTTTTTTGGTGTCAATCGGGGGCGAAGATGGCTAAAAGTATCTCATGAGAAAAGAAAAAGATTCCCTCGGTGAACTGACGGTACCGGACGACGCGCTGTACGGCGTGCACACCTGCCGGTCAATTGCGAATTTCCACATGGCGGGCGAACGACTTCCGCTGGAACTGATTTACGCCATCGTGCAACTCAAACAGGCCTGCGCCGCTGCCAACGCGCAGCTCGGCCTACTGCCGCACGAAAAGGCCATTGCCATCGCCGCCGCCTGCGGCGAGGTGCTGAGCGGCAAGTTTAACGATCAATTTCCGATCGATGTTTTTCAGGCCGGTTCAGGCACGTCGAGCAATATGAACGTCAATGAAGTGCTGGGCAATCTCGCCGCCGAAGCACTCGGCGGAAAGCGCGGCGACCGCAAAACCGTTCATCCAAACGACGATGTCAATATGGGCGAATCGACTAATAATGTTTTCCCGTCGGCTATTCGCGTCGCCGCCGTCGAACTGTCCTGCTTACTTTTCCAAACCTTGGAAAGCCTGATCGAAGGATTTGAAAAAAAGGCAGATGAATTTTCCAAGGTCTGGAAAACCGGTCGAACACATCTGCAGGATGCCGTGCCGGTAACGCTCGGACAGGAATTCTCCGCCTGGGGCCACGCTCTGCGTAAAGCCGAACGCCGGATCGCCTGCGCCTGTATGGATATTCACGAGCTCGGTATCGGCGGAAACGCCATCGGCACCGGGGTCAATACGCCCGCCGCTTTCCGCGGTGAAATCATCAAAGCCCTCAATCAGGCGACCAGACAGGAATACCGCGCTGCCGAAAATGGCATTGAGATTACTCAGTTTCTTTCCGATCTCGGCGCATTTTCCGGCGCGCTAAAGATGCTTGCGCTTGATCTGAATAAAATCGTCAACGACCTGCGGTTACTCGCTTCTGGACCAAATACCGGTTTCGGCGAAATAAATCTGCCATCGGTCGAGCCGGGCTCCTCGATTATGCCGGGCAAAATCAATCCAAGCATCTGTGAAGCCGCCAATATGGCCTGCCTACAAGTGGTCGGTAACGACGCGGCAGTTTCCGCTGGTTGCGCCGCTGGTCAGCTTGAACTAAATACGCACATGCCGCTGGTCGGCTCGAATATCGTCAAGTCGCTCCGGATTCTGACGAAAGTCTGCGCTGCGCTGGACGAAAAGTGCATACGCGGCATTACCGCCAACGAAGAGGTCTGTCGGAAATATTTTGAAAACAGTGCCGGACTGCCGACGATTCTGAATCCGGTACTTGGCTACGACAAAGTTGCCGAACTGGTCAAAGAAAGCCTCAAGACCGGCAAGACGCTGTCCGAACTCGTCCGCGAGAAAAACCTCATGCCGGAAAAAGAGTTCGCCGCCCTACTTGTTCAGTCGAACGGGCCGACGAATCAGGAAAGGCCATAGGCTTTAGATGGCCGTTTTTGGACTTTTGACTTTGAGACATTAGACCTTCGACTTTTGACAGGAACTAACGATGAGCATTCTAATTAAACAGGTTGAATGGAATGGCGCGCCCGTTGATGTGTTCATCAGCGGAAACCGGATTCAGAAAATTATTCCGCCCCAAACGTCCCACCTGACACCTGACACCTGCCACCTGACACCTGAAACCGTTCTCGACGGTCGGAATAAAGCGATTTTGCCGACCTTTCACAATGCCCACACTCATGCGGCGATGACTTACATGCGCAGTTATGCTGACGATCTTGAACTGTTCACCTGGTTAAACCATCACGTCTGGCCTTTTGAAAGCAAGGTCACCGAAGAGGATGTCTATCACGGCGCACGGTTGGCCTGTCTGGAAATGATCAAATCCGGCACCACCTTTTTCAACGACATGTACTGGTTCTGGCACGGCACCGCCCGAGCGGTCAACGAAATGGGAATACGCGCCGCCCTTTCAGCCGTCTTCATTGATTTTGACGACCCAACCAAAGCCAAAGAACAAATCGCGCAAAACAAACGGCTGTTCGAAGAGCGGACGCAATATAGTGATCGCATTATTTTCCAGCTCGGCCCGCACGCGATTTACACCATTTCCGAAAAGTCGCTGCGCTGGTGCACAGAATTCGCCGCAGAACATAAACTAATGATTCACATCCACCTTTCGGAAACGGAAAAGGAAGTGGCTGACTGCATCAAAAAGCACGGGCTGCGCCCGCCGGAATATCTCGATTCCATTGGCTTCCTCGGACAAAACGTCACCGCAGCGCACTGCATCTGGCTGACACAGGCAGAAATGGAACTACTGGCGGCGCGCGGCGTAAAGGCGCTCCACTGCCCAAGCTCCAACATGAAACTAGCCTCCGGTAAATTCCGCTTTACCGACGCCGTCAACGCGGGAATGAAAGTCGCCATCGGCACCGACGGCGCGGCCTCGAACAACTGCCTCGACATGGGATCGGAAATTAAAATGGCCGCGCTACTTGAAAAACATTTTACCGGCAATACCACCGCGCTCAACGCTCAGGCGGCGTGGCACGCCGGAACCCGCGCCGGTGCGGAGTTTTTTGGCCTCAACAGCGGAATCATCGTCGAAGGTGCACTAGCTGACTGCATGCTGGTTGATTTGAATAATGAACGGCTACTGCCGGGTCATCACCTGATCGCCGACATGGTTTATAGCGCGGATAGCTCCTGCATCGACACCGTCATTTGTGACGGCAAAATCCTGATGCAAAACCGCCATGTGGCGGGCGAAGAAGGAATCATCGCCAACGGCCGCGCCTTCAAAGAAAAGTTTCGTCGATAGTCTTTCGGGTAACTATTCAGTAGTCGCAGACCCACCCCGGCCTGCGGCCACCCCTCCGTCGGAGGGGATTTTTAAATATCCATACATGATCCCCTCCTTTGGAGGGGAACAAAAACTACACATTAAAGATCCCCTCCTTGGAGGGTGCGCGAAGCGCGGGGTGGGTTCTACGGCATCTCAATCGTTACATGCTCTAGATGGCATGACCAATCAGCGAGAACGGGCCGGTC
Source organism: Kiritimatiellales bacterium (assembly GCA_038213895.1). Classification (GTDB taxonomy): domain Bacteria; phylum Verrucomicrobiota; class Kiritimatiellia; order Kiritimatiellales; family Tichowtungiaceae; genus Tichowtungia. The sequence continues at coordinate 3,250 of JBBQSL010000157.1, forward strand.
CAGTCGAGTTTGACGTTTACGAGCTGGCCGAGGCAGTCGCCATCGTGTTCAAAGAAAACCAGCTGATTCTGCGGAGTACGTCCGCGCCAGCGGCCTTTGCTTGCCTGAAATTCTTCCGCCAGCACTTCGACCGTCTGTCCAAGCAGCGGCGCGTTGCTTTCGCCCATCACTTTCGCGACCAGTTCGTCGAACCGGTTAAGACGGCTTTCCTTTTCCTCTTCGGAAACGTCGTCAGGCATTTTCGAGGAGACGGTGCGCGGACGTGGCGAATATTTGGCGATATGCGCCAGATCGAGTTTCAACTCGTCGTAGAGTTTCATCGTTTCCATGAAATCCTCTTCGGTTTCCGTGGGGTAGCCAACGATGACGTCGGTGTTGATCGAAGCATCTGGAATGATTTTTCGGATGTTCGCCACTGTCTGACGGTATTCGGCCTGAGTGTAGCCGCGCCGCATGGATTCGAGAATCCGGTCGCTTCCGGCTTGAAACGGCAGTTCAAAGTACGGACAGACTTTTTCCGTCTCGGCGACGGCGCGGATCAGCTCTTCGTCAATGTACGACGGATGACTGGTCAAAAACCGGACGCGTAGAATGTTATCAACCTTCGCCACCTCTTTAAGCAGCCAGGCCAGATTGATACCGCCGTCGAGATCGAAGCCATAACGATCAACGATCTGACCGAGCAACGTCACCTCTTTGATCCCCTGCCCGGCCAGCGCGCGTACTTCGGACAGGATTTCCTCCGGCTTGCGGCTACGGTCGGGACCGCGGCGATACGGAATAATGCAGTAGGAACAGGCATGCGAACAGCCCAGCGTGATCGGGACAAAAGCAGTGATCGCCTTTTCGCGGTTGACAGCAGGCAGCCGGTAATCGGTCAGCTCAATCTGCGAGCGGTCGAGATGGCTGTACTCATCGCGGCTCAAAATGGTTTCAATCAGCGCATCCGTCTGCGACGGTGCCATAAAAACATCCACGAACGGAAACCGGTTCGCCAGCTCTTCCGCCTCACGCTTGCCGACCATACAGCCCATCAGCGCAATAATCATCCGGCGTTTGTTTTTCTTGGTATCGCCGAGCGACAGCAGTTTGGAAACCGCTTTATCCTCCGGTTGCTGACGAACCACGCAGGTGTTAAGCACGGCAATATCGGCGTGCTCCGCCCGCGGCGTCTCCGCGAATCCTAGCGCTTCGAACTGCGACGCAAGATACCGCGAATCAGCCTCGTTCATCTGACAGCCAATCGTCCAGATATGATAGGTTCCAATCATTCAAAATTCCTTTTGCAAGCGACGCTTGTAGCACAGATATGCAGATCATGTTGAATCAAAAGAAAGCTTTTGATACTTGCGGGGATAAGCGCAGCTTTTCCTTGAAAGGCATGTAGTACCGGCTTTAGCCGGAGCAGTTTATGCCGCCTGAAGGCGGGACTACATACCTTTCCAGCGACAGCTTCATTGGCGCACACTCTACAGTTTCCGGCAGCGACGGGGTCGCCGGATGCGGTACTAAAAACAACAAGTCATACGAAACGATTGTTTTTCTCTGAACCGGAGTATCTAATGTTAGCCGTTCCGATGTTTAGAGTGCTTAAAAATAAGGTGAGCTGACCAGAGACAGGCAGGATGCCTGCGATACGTACCGCGGGCTTCCAGCCTGCCCTAAAAAACCGGCTACCGCGTTTTTTAATTTGCTCTAATATCCTGTTTGGTAGCATAAAAAGTTCATTACAAATGACACCTGAATCAACATCCTCCATTTGGAAACGGCTCCGGAGCTTCTTCAGTCAGCGACGTAGCATGGTTGGGTTATTCGGCATGATCATTTTAGTCGGCATGGGCGAGCACATGGCCGAGCGCTTTCTGCCGCTCTATCTGCAACAGCTGGCACAGGCAGCGACCGCTGTTATAGCCATCGGTCTGCTGGCAGGCATGGACGACCTGCTCTCCGCGCTCTACTCGTTTCCGGGCGGTTATCTCAGTGACCGACTCGGCACGAAGCGCGCGCTGTTGTGCTTCAACGGCCTTTCGATCATCGGCTACCTGTGCGTCATCCTGATCCGTAGCTGGTGGGCGGTGCTGATCGGCGCGGCCTTTTTTATCTCGTGGTCGGCGATTTCGCTGCCAGCCACTATGGATCTACTCTCGAAAATCGTACCAAAAAACAAACGGACGCTGGGCGTATCAGTGCTGGCACTGGTGCGGCGTGTTCCCAAAATGCTCGGGCCGGTGGTCGGTGGCGCGTGCATCGCGCTCTGGGGCGTCGAACATGGCGTACGGGCGGCGTTCATCCTTGCGCTAATACTCGCGCTGATCGCTTCCGTACTCCAGCAGACGATGATCACCGACGACTCGCAGGAGCGCAAACCGGCCGAGGCCAATCCGCTGCGGCTGTGGCGAGAGATGCCGACCAGCCTAAGAAATCTACTCTGGTCGGATATCCTCATCCGTTTCTGCGAGCGCATCCCCGACTCGTTTGTTGTCATCTGGGCCACACGCTACATCGCACATCCGGTTTCCGAACTCACCTTCGGGTGGCTCTCCGCCGTCGAAAACATCACTGCCGTGCTGGTTTACTTGCCCGTAGCGTACATGGCCGACCGTTTCGGAAAAAAACCGTTCGTATTGATCACCTTCGGCTTTTTCAGCTGCTTTCCACTGGTGTTGATGCATTCGCAATCCTTCGGACTGCTCGTCGTGGCCTTTATAATCCGCGGACTCAAGGAATTCGGCGAACCGACGCGCAAGGCCTTAATCATGGATCTGGCGCCGGAAGGACGCAAAGCGGCCATGTTCGGACTCTATTATCTCGTGCGGGACGTGCTCGTCGCTTTTGCAGCATTTGGTGGTGCCCTACTATGGCTCATATCGCCGAAACTGAACCTGACCGTCGCCTTCGGCTTCGGTATTCTCGGGACAATCTTGTTCGCTTGGCGCGGACGTGATGCAGAGTTCCGCCCAGCTTCTACTTCACGTCAAGTCGTTCATGATTAATCGCAGTCGTCTAAGATTGACCCAAAAAAGGATTATTGATGCGGGCAAGCCGTGATGAACGGAAAAATAATGAATGTATTTTTAATACATACCAACAAGCTGTACGCCACTTCCCAACCTTGACAATCGGCTTCAGCGATTTCGAATAATGGGTTTTAAAAAGACGCAGGTGAGTCTGACTGGCTACAGCCGAATAAATACTATAGCGGAATCCGGCATCGCGAGTCATGTTAACAAGTCTGTGCCGATGCAAATCAAGGATCGGTGAAATGGCTAATGTATATGCAGAGGGTCCGGTCAGTGCCATTACCACCCATTTTCCTGAGCCATGCTGACAAGGATCATACGTTTCAATATTTTGCAGGACACGCTGGATGACTGATTTCAGAAAAGGATGACCTTGCGCCGAGACGATATGCCATTGCTGAAACTCTCCTCCGGGAATGTGCTTCGTTGACGGATGCCGTCCCCATCCGGCAAACGGTTCTCCCGGTTTATTTTCCCATTGCGATAACAAAAAACAGTCATCAGGGTTCAGAACATTATCCAAAGGCTTCTGCAACGTACTCTTAATATCAATATAGACTCCGCCGCATTTGTAGAGACACAGATATCTGAACAGATCGGCTCGTGCAGCGCCATAGGTCGGATCAATCCGGAGAAAAAGCTGTAAAATCCGAGCTCCGTAATTTTCATTTATAAAGCGGATTACGGCAGCGTCGTCATAAAACCGAAATTCCCAGCTCGGATTTGCGACTTTAATCCGTTCAATATTCTCTTCTATCTCTTTGGGTAAATCGCTGCGTCGGGAAAAGGTCTGGTGAATAATTTTAGGGATCCCGGTTCCTTCCGGTACAGCGGGGAAACTACCCGTTTCGCTGTTTGTTTGTTTTTTCATGATTTTCACAGGAGTGCTTTCTACGGTATGTGATTATTTTACACGTGGAAAGAGTAGATTAAAGACGAAGTTGAGCTTTTTGATGTCGAGAGCGCGGAAGTCGGCGACATCTTCATCGCACACCAGTTTAAACATCCGGATGGCGACGAAGAAAAGTAATAGATAGATTGCTCCAAGCGCAAAGAGCGTGAGTACGTTAAGCCAGCGGGTTGCAAAAAGACCCAGCAGGTTCCAATGATTGGAAAATACAATCATGATGCTCGACAGAACAAAAAGGGTGACCGTCATGCGGAACATGAATGCCGTGGGAAAGAATATGCCGCCCAAAATTTTCCGAACAACCGCAAGACGGATCGGGGCAGAAATAAGGAACGTACCAGCCACAGCGCCCATGCCGCCCCATACGCCAAACTTAAAGTGAACGATGAGCAGCCAGTCGAGGAACAGATTAATCACGATCTGCAGAATCATAACCGGCAGGGTGGCCATTACTCTTTCCTTGGCCTTAATCGCCATGGAAAGTGGCGTAGAAATGGTGGACATCAGATGGATGATGCAAAATCCGGAAGCAAGCGCCCCGGCAAGAACCATGCTGTCGCCATAGACCAAGCCCACCGCCGACGGGGCAAAAAATAAACCAAATAGGGCCAATGGAACTGTGAAAAGGATGGTCATTTTATAATAGGCTTTAATGAGCCTTCCGAGGCAGT
>JBBQSL010000158.1:0-7801 GCA_038213895.1 Kiritimatiellales bacterium
GATGGCGAAGGCGTCAATGCTGGTGGCAAAGGCCAGTGTTAGCAAGGTCGGCAGGTGCAGTGGATTTTTAGGTCCGGCCTCTTCGTCTTCGGGCTGCATGGCCAGAATGATCATGTGTCCGCCGACGAAAAGGAGTAGGCCGAAGGCGATCCAGTAGTCCACGATGGAAATAAAGCGATAAGCCCACTGACCGAGCGCCCAGCCGAGCACTGGCATGACGGCCTGAAAAATTCCGAAAGCGGCACCGACGAGCAAGGCGTGGCGGATTTTCAGGTTCTTAATGGTGATACCGCTGGTGATAGAAACCGCAAAGGCATCTATTGAAAGACCGACTGCGATTAAAAGAATGGAAAGAAGCGGCACAGAAACCTCCGGTTAACTCGTTGCCGAGTGTATACAAAACAAGCTCTTTGTGGAGTTTAGTTTTTAGATTATTGGTTATATACATATTATGATCATTATTTACGTAATTAACTTGATTAAAATATTATTAATACAATATAAACACTCACATATAGCCGCACAGAGGGGTTCATCTGTTATGAAAAAAAGCTTTTTAAAAGAAGAAATTGAGCAATTTCAGCAGGAATTAAACGGATTAGACCCGTTGTTGGCGTTGCAATGGGTTTCCCAAAATATCGATTGGCCCGTATTTGCTAGTTCATTGGGGCAAGAAGATCAGGTAATTTTGCATTTGATTGCCGTCAATCGGCTTAATATTCCGGAGATTACTTTGGATACTGGGCGCCTATTTCCAGAGACGTATAATCTAATTGCTGAGACTGAAGTGAGGCTGGGCATAAGAATCCGAGTGCTGTTTTCCGACGCCCAAGAGGTAGAATCCATGGTGGCCGAGGAAGGGATCAATCTTTTTTACAAGGGAGTCGATCGGCGCAAGCGGTGCTGTCAGGTGCGCAAGATTAATCCGTTGCGCCGCGTATTGCGTGAGTCGGGCGGATGGGTTTGCGGCCTGAGACAGGAACAATCGCCGACACGCTCCGAGTTAAAGACGATCAAGTGGGATGACGCCAACGGCATTCCAAAAATCAATCCGCTGTGCGAGTAGTCTCTAAATCAGGTAACCAGCTATCTAAAGGAAAACGAAGTTCCGTACAATCCGTTGCATGATCAGGGGTTTATCAGTATCGGCTGTGCCAGCTGCACGCGGGCGGTGCCGCTGGGCGGGGATATTCGCTCCGGTCGCTGGTGGTGGGAGACGCCGGAGCAGAAAGAGTGCGGGTGTTTCCGCTTTCGAACTGGACGGAGCTGGATATCTGGCAGTACATCCGGCTTGAAAAGATTCCGCTGGTTCCGCTGTATCTGGCGGCGAAACGTCTGGTCGTCGAACGAGATGGCGCACTCATCATGATAGACGACGAACGGTTCCCGCTGAATCCTGGCGAAGTGCCTCAGGAGCGCTTGGTACGGTTCCGCACGCTGGGTTGCTACCCGCTGACCGGCGCGATTGAGTCGGATGCAGATACGGTAGACAAGATCGTTGAGGAAATGATGACGACCCGCCTGAGCGAACGGTCCACCCGCATTATTGATAAGGATGGCGATTCGTCCATGGAAGACAAAAAGCGTGAAGGCTATTTTTAGTTCGGAGAAGAGAAATGAATATAAATAAATTTTTAAATGAGCATGAAAACAAGAGTCTGTTACGGTTACTGACCTGCGGTTCAGTGGACGATGGAAAATCAACGCTCATCGGACGACTGTTGTTTGATAGTAAGCTGTTATTCGACGACCAGCTGAGTGCGCTGGAGCGCGATAGTGCTCGCGATGGAAACGCTGGCGAAGGAGAAATTGATTACGCACTGCTATTGGATGGGTTGAAGGCCGAACGCGAGCAGGGGATTACCATTGATGTGGCGTACCGCTATTTCACCACGCCGCGCCGAAAATTCATTATTGCCGATACGCCCGGTCACGAGCAGTACACACGCAACATGGCTACCGGCGCTTCGACGGCCGACCTGGCGATTATTCTGATTGATGCGCGGAAAGGAGTGATCACTCAGACTAGGCGACACAGTTTCATCGTGTCGCTGTTGGGCCTCCGCCACGTGGTGGTTGCGGTAAATAAAATGGATCTGGTTGATTTCAGTCAGCAACGGTTCGAAGAAATTAAAAAAGATTTTGAAACACTAAACAAAGAGCTGGCGATTCCAGACGTTCATTTTGTTCCGCTATCGGCGCTGAAAGGCGACAACGTGGTCGAGCGATCTGAGCGGATCGCTTGGTACGATGGCCCGCCGCTGTTGGAAATCCTAGAAACCACGGATCTGACTGCTGACCGAAATCTCGGTGATTTTCGTTTTCCGGTGCAGTATGTCTCGCGTCCTGACCTCGGCTTCCGCGGATTTGCCGGAACGGTTGCGTCGGGCGTTGTTCGTCAGGGTGACCGTATTCAAGCCTTGCCGTCGCTGAAGACGACGACGGTGAAACGAATTGTGACGGCGGATGGCGATTTGCCGGAGGCCTTCGCGCCGCAGGCGGTGACGATTGAATTGGATGAAGAAATCGACATCAGCTGCGGCGAAATGATTGTGCATGTTGAAAATCCGCCACATGTTGCGACGCACTTCGAATCCATGATTTTATGGCTGTCTGAAACACCGATGAACCGGCGTACAACCTATTTGCTGCGCCATACGTCGCGGACAACCAAAGCGCGGATTGCCGAGCTGGAATACCGCGTGGATGTGAATACGATGGAGAAGCAGTCTGCTGAAGTTCTTCAGCTCAACGAGATTGGCCGGGCGAACATCACTACGCATCAGCCGCTATTCTTTGATGCCTATCCGGATAATCGTGAAACGGGCAATTTTATTCTCATTGATCCGATTAGTAACAACACCGTTGCTGCCGGAATGATTGAACGTTCACAGACGGCGGGCGAGCGGGCTCCGCTGGAAGCGCAAGTTGACCGGCGCGAATTTCTTTGGGAGCGAGGATTGGTCTCATCCGAAGCACGGATAGGCCGGAATCAGCACCAAGGGAAAACCGTGTTATTTGTTGGTCCGTCAGGCAGCGGAAAACAGGATCTGGCGCGGCGGCTTGAACTCAAACTTTTTGACAAAGGATTACAGGCGTATTATCTAGGCATTTCCAGTCTGATTGAGGGCTTGGACGCGGATATCGGCCAAAACTTCCGGGGGCGGGACGAACATATCCGCCGTCTTGGTGAGCTGGCGCGCATCATGACGGATGCTGGACTGATCTTCATCAGTTCCCTTGAACGGGCGGACGACTATGACCTGCAAAAATTAAAGATATTGAACTCACCAAATGAATTGTTTGTGGTCAGTGTCGGCGGCAGCACCTTCAAAAACTATCCGATCAACCTGGTCGTCGAACCAAATGTTTCGCCGGTAGAAGCCGTTCAAATCGTTCTGCGCGAACTAACCCGCGCGCAGGTCATCATCGAGTACTTCATTTAAGCGCAGCCAGTCCGTAGCGAAACTTTTTGAATGCTGATGGCGTCCACCGGGCAGGCAGAAACGCAGGCACCGCAGCGTATGCAGTCGCCCTGATTGATCCAGATCAGATGGATATCGTCTGCCTTTTGCGCGAGCGTCCAGTCGGTAACTCGGCCCTCGGCATCGTAGTGCACCTCTTTGATTTTTAGGATGCATTCTGGACGCGGTTTGGCTTTGATGCACCAGTCACAGTAGATGCATTTGTCGGAATCGATTTCAAACTTGTAGTGGCACTGGTAACAGCGCTGTGCTTCGTCGCACGAGGTCTCTGGCGTAAATCCGGTTTCAACTTCCGTGGTCAGATCACGCCGCGTCAGCTCAACAGCAGGCATCGGCTGTTGATCGACATAATCCATTTCTCGAAGGCGGCCAGTCATGGAGACATCTTTAATTACGGCATAATCTTTCAGCCGGATTTTGCTGGTGAGGAATCGATCCACATCGCGCACACACTCTTTGGCGTGGCCGATGGCTTGAATCAACGAACTCGCGCCGTCTTTGAAATCGCCGGCATAAAAAACATTGGGTTCGCCGGAGGTTTTATCGAGCCACGATGTGTCGGGAAACTGTCCGGTCGCTAGCAGAACCGTATCTACGGTCAGCTCAAATTCACTGCCGGGAATTTCTACCGGACGGCGGCGTCCACTTGGATCGGGTTCACCCATTTCGGTGCGGATACACTGGATCGTTTTCAGATGCCCGTTTAATCCGGTGTAGGCTTTGGGCGCCACCATGTATTCCATCGGAATGCCTTCGTGCTCCAGCTCTTCCAGTTCGCCGGGAGTCACCAGCATTTCCGTCGCCGTCCGGCGGTAGCAGACTTTGACTTGTGCGCCGAGCCGTTTGGCTGTGCGGGCACAGTCCATTGCGGTAAAGCCTCCGCCGATAACTACCACGGCTTTGCCGACGTCGCCTTTTCCGGTTTCGTTGACTTCCAGCAAAAACTCCAGACCGTGACGGATGCCCGCCAGCTCTTTTCCCGGCAGATCGAGTAGGTTTGGCTTCAGTGTGCCGGCGGCGAGAATCACCGCATCGTTTTTTCCTGTCAGCTCGCTCAGTAAAACCGTTTTTCCAATCTCTGCGTGGCAGACGATTTTCACGCTTAACGCTTCGATCTGCGCAATTTCTTTGGCAATAATTTCACGCGGCAAACGGAAAGCCGGGATGCCTTGATTCATCATGCCGCCGGGCGTGCTATGTTTCTCATAAACTGTCACCTGATGCCCAAGCAGCGCGAGCTGCCGCGCTGACGCCAGTCCGGCGACGCCGGCTCCGACCACAGCGATGGTTTTGCCGCTCGGCGGAAACCATTCATCCAGCACCACCAGAGCCTGTCCGCCGAAGTCGGCGGCGGAGCGCTTAGAAAAACAGATGGATACCGGTTTGCCTAGACCGCTCCAGCCGTGACGGCAGGCGGCCTCGCACGGACGGGCACAGACGCGCCCAAGCACGGCAGGAAAAACATTGGCTTCCAAATTAATCCGGTACGCTAGGCCGTGTTCGCCGCGATAGATGGCGTCGAGGTAGCCAGGAATATCGGTCGAAGCCGGACAGGCTTTTTGACACGGAATATTTTTTTCCAGCCATTGGAAATCTTTCGGCGCATTCGCCGACCCGCAGGTTTTCGAAAGAGCGCAGAAGGCGTAGAGCGCGTCGTCCTCTGGACGGGTTTCTTGCCAGCCGCCCATTTGATAATCCGGCAGCGTGAGCGGATGCTTGAGCGGTGAATCAGTCCGTTCGGCGCTTGCAACAATCTCTTTCATTTTCGGATCGACGCTGCCGTGCGCAATGGCCTGTTCGGCGAAAACCTTCGCCGTGTAAACATCGCCGCGCGTTCGGCTGAGTCCGTGGTAAGCCTTTGCGATCAGCTCGCAGACGTTCGCACCTTCCGGCGGTCCGAGGCGGCAGAGAACAGCAACAGCTTCTTCACAGCGGCCCGTCTCAATCAGTTTCTGAGCTTCGTTCAGTAGAGCGTTCATTTCGTAATCTCGCGTAAAGTCTCAATTCCGACCCGTTCACAGAAATCTGTGAAGAGTTCGCTTTGACTGAGTTGGTGTTTCAGATAGGTATCCAAGATTTTTTTCACCACCGGAACGATTTCATCCGCATTGGCGTCGCAGAGCTGTTCGGCGATTTTCCCCGCTTCGCTCAGCTTGCCGCCGACCAATATCGTATAGCCTTCAATGCTGCCGCCGCTCTCGTTGCGGGTACGTTTGCCGCGCAAGCCGATATCGGCAGTCCATGCATGCGCGCAGTTGTTTGGGCAACCAGTAATGTTGATCCTCAGTGGGCCGACGGCCCTCCAGTATTTTTCGTCATCCGCCAGTGCGGCATACAAACGACGATAAGCGTCCGGTGAGTCTGAAACGGCCATCTTGCACACCGTTGTGCCGACGCAGGCCACAATATCCGGCAGGTGTTCGTGACCGCTGGTGCGAAGTCCGGCGGTATGCAACGCGTCCAAGAGCGCCGGTACATTTTTTTCTGGTACGTCGTGCAGTTCAATATTCTGCCGGTTGGTGAACATTATTTTTTCACCGCCGAGGTTATCGGCCAGCTGGGCGATGGTTCTGGACTGCACGGTTTTAAGTTCTGAGCGTGGAATCATAATGCGCACAACATTCAAACCGGCCTGCCGTTGCGGGATCACTTCCTGCCCGTTCAAAAATATTTTTCCAATGTTTGGAATCGGCGAGGCTGCTTTTTCTATTTGGTCGAGGCCCTGAATACCTCTTTCCTTCATAATTTCCAGCACCACGTCGCCGAACCGATCTGCGCCCATTTGATCCACAACGATCTTAAGCCGTGAAAGTGCGCGGTTACGACGGTTGCCGTGACGGCGGAATGCTTCTGTGACGGCGCGGGCGACATCGAGCACCCGCTCTTCCGGCACCCAGTCAAAGATCACTTTAGCCAGATAGGGGCGGGCCCCGAGTCCGCCGCCGGCGTGAAATTTCCAGCCGACCGTGTCGCCGCGTTTCACCGGTACCCAGCCCTGACAATTCATCAGCGTTTGCGCACCCGCTTCGTTGGCGAAGGCTACGCTGATTTTATGTTTGCGAGGAAGGTTGCGCTGCAAGTCGCGGATTTCGTGGTCGGTCGCCAGCATTTGAATGATTTTATGCGAGTCGCCGACCTGTTCTTGAGTCACGCCGGCCAGCGACGAGCCGATGATATTACGCGTCACGTCGCCGCAACCATTCTTGGTCATGATGCCGACTTCCGCCATGCCTTCAATAATCTTGTAGATGTCTTCCTTGCGGATCCAGTGGAACTGGAGAGTTTGACGGGTGGTGATGCACAACTCGTCTTGCGCGTAAACTTCGGCCAGGTCAACCGCGCGGTTGAACTGCTTCGTGGTCATCAGCCCGCCGGGAGTTGCAACGCGAACCATAAAAAAAGAAGGCTGCAACTGGTGATAGACTCCACTCCACTTAAACATAGCCAGTTCATTTGGAGAGATCTGATCAAAAAGAGTTTCGGCGATTTTCCGGAAATCGAAGTCGGGGTTGATCTCAAGCTTGTCGCGCTCCACCTGCGTCAGTTCGGGTTGTGCTATCATTCAACTCTTCCTCTTAAATTGATCGGTGAATAATTCACTGGCCAGTTCTTCTATTTTTTTTCATTCTGTACACGGTTTTTCAGGTATTGACGTTGCTCCGAAGGCAATACACCTAAAAAATGATAATATTTATCACTAATTCGATTAAAACATGTTCGGCACTCCATTGTCAAAAAAAATGTTCTAACCTCATTCAAACAAAGAAAAACTCTGGTTTGACCCCTATTGGTTTTATGACTAGTGAGTTAGTGGTTAACTTTCTTGAATTGGAGGCGCGATGAATACAAAAACAATTTTAATTACCGGCGGGGCGCAGGGCATCGGTCGCGGCTGTGTGGAGCATTTTATGGAATCAGGTTGGAATGTGATGGCGGTGGATATTCAGGAAATGGAGTCCAACGAACGATTAGAAGTTGTCTGTGGTGACACCGCGCTAGAAGACACGGCAAAACAAGCGGTAGCAAAAACGATCAAACGCTTCGGGCGGCTCGACGCGTTAATTAATAACGCCGGAGTTTCGACGATTGGAAAATTTAAGATCGAAGAACTGCCGCTTGAAGAATGGCATCGGGTTCTCGGTATCAACCTGACCGGTTATTTCCTAATGGCGAAACACGCCGCACCGTTTCTGCGTAAAACTAAAGGCGCTATTGTCAACATTGCGTCAACCCGTGCTCTTCAGTCCGAGCCGGACAGCGAAGCGTACGCCGCGTCGAAGGGTGGGATCGTGGCGCTGACCCACGCGCTGGCCGCC
>JBBQSL010000159.1:0-7757 GCA_038213895.1 Kiritimatiellales bacterium
TCCCGTAGCATCACCGCAGTTTTTTGGGGTGTGAGTCGGCGGATGACGGAAAAGCGTTCTGACTCCGAGGATTGGATAGAGCGGTAAAGTGAGGGAGTTTATGGGAGTTGAAAAGTCAAATAACGATTTAGGCGGACTGACCCCTTTTATGACCCCTTTTATGCGCGATCAGATCCTTGAGCTTCGCGGCAGCCAGCGTCCTTGAACATTCAAAGGCAATAACACTTTGCTCGTGCAAGGTCTTCGGCACATCCCCTTTGATTTCTACGCCGAGGTTCACGAACGTTGATTTGCCATTGATTGCGAACCGGCCATACCACCAATTCGACTTTAAGGAACCGTCTTTCTTCTTCTGAATTTCCAGACTCATTTTCTACCTCCCGTTGTTTTGCGCTTATCTGAAACGCCCTTATACAAAGTGGGCGAATCAACCAGCCAAACCCGTAGTTTCCTACGTAGTCGGGCCATGCGAGGCAGAAATAAAAAACAGCACCTTTTGCAAAGTGCTGTAAATGAGTCATTTAGATGGTCGGAGTGGCGAGATTCGAACTCGCGGCCTCTTGCACCCCAAGCAAGCGCTCTAGCCAGGCTGAGCTACACCCCGTAAAAGTGAGAAGCTATCACGCACCCTCTGACCGGTCAACGCGAGACTTGTCAGAATGTATTTTTTTACCAGATGCCGGAAAGCTAAGCCGTTATTTTGCAGGGTTTGGAAGGGTGGCTCGGTTGCCGGATTCACCGGTTTTCTGCGCGATGAGCGGCAGATCCTGAACAGCCTTTTCCCATGGGGTGAAGGCTAAGGGACCAAAGCCACGGCCAAGTCCCGGTGCCAGTCGTAAGCCTTGGTTAAGGTAGGCTTTGGCGACGATGATGCTGTCGAGCGATCCGTAACCCAGCGCACGGGCGGTGGCGATGGCTGATGAGAGTACACAGCCTGTTCCGTGCGAGTGCTTCGTGTCGATGCGCGGACTCGAAAGCCAGGCGTGATTTTTTCCGTCACTCCAATAGTCGCTGGAAAGTTCCATGTCGTGTGAGCCGTGTCCGCCTTTGATTAGGACTTCTTTAACGCCGGTGGTGAGTGCTTTTTGGGCGGCGGCTTCGATATCCGCGGGGGTTGTAATCTCCATGCCTAGCAGGTGTTCGGCTTCTGGGATGTTGGGTGTGATTAGATCAACGACCGGAAAAAGTTTTTCGGTGAGTAGTTTCCATGCGGAGGCCTCGAGCAGAAACGCGCCGCTGGATGAAATCAAGACGGGGTCGCAGATCGTGAAAGGTGATTTGGCTGTTTTTAGAAATGCGGCGACTGTTTCTACGGCGCCGACTGTGCCGAGCATGCCGAGTTTTATAGCGGCAGGCGGTAGGTCGGCCTTGAGCGCTTCGAGCTGAGCGGAAAGCATGTCAGGCGCGGTCCATTCGAGGCGGCCTGTGCCAATGGTGTTTTGGGCGGTCAGTGCGGTGATAACCGAGCAGTCGTGTGCACCGAGCAGGTTAATGACTTTGATGTCCGCCTGAACTCCGGCGCCGCCGCCGGAATCTGAGCCTGCTACGGTCCAAACGATCGGTTTTTTCATGGTTTTTTCTCCCCGCTTGTAGCCGACGGTAGATTGCTGACGGCTTTTTCGTTGAACTGGTAGATGGTTTCGCTTGGATGGGCAAATCCAATTTCATGGGCAATCTGCTGAACAAAATATTTATCGGTACTGAAACGTTCCTGCTTGAGGCGCAGATCCTTAATGGCTTCGTCTTTGGCGCGGATATCGGCATCCAGTGCATTCTTGGTGGCCTGGTAGCTGTGAAACTGCGACACCTTGGGCAAAAAGGCAAAAACAACGCCGGTTAGTGCGAGTCCGATAACGGCCATCGCAACATAGCGGTAAATAACATTCCAGTACTTCTGAGGACTCACGGCGCGCAGTATAGGGGGAGAGGGATAAAATATGAAATATGAAATATGAAATTCTGCCTACGAAAAAACGCTCCGGAAAACCCGGAGCGTTTTCGTATTTCCCGCAGGAAACGCTTAGCAGCCGTAACGGGCGGCGGTTCCCAGCATTTCTTCGATGCGTAGCAGCTGGTTGTATTTGCTGATACGGTCGGAGCGGCTGAGCGAGCCGGTCTTGATCTGGCCTGCGTTCATTGCCACAGCGATATCGGCAATCGTGTTGTCTTCGGTTTCGCCGGAGCGATGCGAGATAACGGCTGTGTAACCGGCTTTATGAGCCATTTCGATGGCATCGAGCGTTTCGGTGAGCGTGCCGATCTGGTTGACTTTAATCAGGATCGAGTTGGCGCAACCGGTTGCAATACCCTTCGAGAGGTATTCGACATTGGTTACGAACAGATCGTCACCGACCAGCTGGCATTTGTCGCCGAGCAGATCCGTCAGAATCTTCCAGCCGGTCCAGTCATTTTGATCCATACCGTCTTCGATGGAGTCAATTGGGTACTTGGCGGCCAGTTCGGCGAGGTATTCAGCCTGTTTGGCTGGAGTGCGCTTGGCGCCGGTTTTGCCTTCAAACTTGGAATAGTCGTATTTGCCGTCCTTGAAGAACTCGGAAGCGGCGCAATCGAGGCCGATCATTACATCCTTGCCCGGTTTGTAACCGGCGTCTTTAATCGCCTGCATTATGCTATCGAGCGCCTCTTCGGTACCGCCGGAGAATGTCGGAGCGAAACCGCCTTCGTCGCCGACCGCTGTGCTCAGACCTTTTTTCTTCAGAATCGCTTTCAGCGCATGGAACACTTCCGCGCCGCAACGCAGACCTTCGCTGAAGCACTTTGCGCCGATGGGGCGAATCATGAATTCTTGGAAGGCGATTGGCGCATCGGAGTGCGAGCCACCGTTGATGATATTCATCATTGGAACTGGCAGAACTTTGGAGTTTGTGCCGCCGATGTAGCGGAAGAGGGGTAGGTTTAGGTAATCTGCAGCGGCGCGGGCGACAGCCAGTGAAACGCCGAGGATGGCATTGGCGCCGAGTGCGCTCTTGGTCTTGGTGCCGTCGAGAGCGATCATAAATTGGTCAACGCCAACCTGATCAAGCGCATCCATGCCGATAATGGCCGGAGCAATTTTTTCATTCACATTAGCAACGGCCTTCTTCACGCCCTTGCCGAGGTAACGCTTCTTATCGCCGTCGCGCAGTTCGAGCGCTTCGTTTTCGCCGGTTGAGGCGCCTGACGGAACGGCCGCACGGCCCATTACGCCGGACTCGAGAACGACATCTACTTCAATCGTCGGGTTGCCGCGCGAATCAAGAATTTCACGGGCCAATACTTCTACAATCACTGACATTTGCATACTCCTAGGTTAAGGGTTTATTTCCCTGAAAATGAGCCGGAACTATACGGATGCACCCGCACCCCCGCAACATGAAAACGGAGAGAAAAAACGACCGAGCGGCTACGAAACCCCGCCCAAAAACAAAGAGGGAAGTGCTGGGAGCGCCGATGTCCCCGTTGGCTTATATGGAAAGAAAGCCGACGGGGACGTCGGCGCTCCCAGCTACACCGACATACCCGGCTAATGCAAATCAGCCAAACTCGAAGAGATGCGCAAACACGACTACGTGCTTACGCCCGGACGCTGCGTTGGTGCGGACGACATTGAAGACGACGTCATCCCCTTCAAAACAAAAATGACAGAAATGTGCCTGACGCTTTAAAAGTATTCCTTGTTTGTGACTCCGTTGCTGTATCCGAAAGTGGAGAAGTAGCGGTGGAAGGGCGGGGGCTGAAGACTGTTTTCGAGAAGATCTCTGGCATGGCTTATGTAGGCGTGGAATTTTTCCGCCATGGGCAGGCCGTCTTCTGCATAGGCTCGGAGTCCGAGCATGTCGTAAATGTTGATCCATTCGCCATTGACGGAGATGTCCATGATGGGGTTGAGGATGTATTGCCCTTGTTCGACGCGCAGGAAGATACGGCGGTTACCGGGGCCATCCCGATAGAGCTCGTTTTTGGCGAAGACGCTGGAGATGTAGGTGCGCTTTTTGCGGCGGGCAGGTAGGACGTATTCCGGGAAGTTGCCGACGGCGAAGAAAAAGTCGCCGGATTCAAAGGAGGGTTTTTGAAGGGAGCAGAACCAATCAATTTTTATTTTGTAGCGCAGGATGCGCGGGAAGAGGGCGATCATGGATTGGAGGAGGAAATACTCCATGAGATGGCTGTCGATTTTGACGAGTTGGTTGTGAATGCGCAGTCTGATGGAGGGCGGGGACAGCACCGGGTAGAGTTCGCCGATATGGTGGATGAGGGGGGAGCCTTGCAAATAGGATTCGCCCAGAGCGATTTGGAGGGCGTTTTGCCCCCAGTTTTCGAGGGCATCGCGGTCGGCTCCGGCACGAAGGAGTTCGCCGACGAGCTGGACATCGCCCAAGCGGCTGGCGAGCATGAGCGGCGTTTGGTTGAGCGGGTTGCGGAAGTCAGCGCCGTAGCGATCAAGTTGCTTTTGCAGGATTTTTCTCGCGCCGGGAAGATAGTCGCGGGTGTAAGTTCGAAAAATAGTGAGCGCATGTTTTTGCGGTTCGTTAGCCCAATTGAAGTTGAGGGCGGAGAGTTGGTTGAGATAGTGCGGGCAATGGTAGGTCATCGCGTATTCGAAGAGGAGCTGCTTTGATTTTTTGTTGTATTCTTCTGGATTCAGGGCGGCTTTTTTGAGCGGCCCGATTGTTTCGGGGGTAAGAATATCCCACTCGACCTCTTGTATTTTGAGGATGTCGCGGCGGATAGCTTCGGCTTGTTCTTCTTTTCCCTGTGCGGCGAGGCGGTTCGCTTCGTCTTTCCAGTCGTCGATGGACGATTCGTTCTGGCGGACATTGGTGTCTGCGGAGACCGTCGTGAGGTTGAGCAGGTTATAAAGGCGGTGGGTGGTGTTTTTTTCGATGATATAGAGGTTTTCGACTGCGCGGGTCATGGCGACGTAAAGGGAGTTGATGAAGAATTTATATTCTTCCAACGATTTGTCGCGTTTGTCTTTTGCCCGGGAGTAGGTCTGTTCGCCTGTTAAATCTTCCGGCACGACCCCTTCGACGATGGTATCGAATTCCTTGCGGGAGGTGGTGACGAAGTTGTAGAGGACGATGTTGGCGTATTCGAGACCTTTCGCCTCCTGAACGGAGAAGAGGAGCGGGGTTTTGAAGTGGCGGGCGGCTTCGGCCTTATCCTCGTTGCGCGGCACCAGTACGGCGGTGTGCATGGAGCGGGAGGTCTGGCTGTTAATTTTTTTCAGCACAGAGCCATTGGCAGATAAAAGTTCGACTGTTCCGGCCTTAGTGGATACGCTTTTGACAAGATAGTTACTTTCTCGGTCGATGGAACCGAAGCGGGCACTTTTGATTTGGAGCAGTTGGTTTGCCAGCGTGGTGACCTGTTGGTAGTTCCGGTAGTTGTTGGCGAGAACCCGTTCAATGGTTTTAGTACGGTCGGATCCTTTTTTGCATTGTTCATAGAACATGCTTTTAAGGCTGCTCCAGGAGAAAAAGTTGGGATGAACAATCTGGTTGGAATCGCCGCACAGAATGAATCGATCCCATTTGCGGAGCTGGCGAAGAACAAGAGTTAACTGCGTATTGGTTAAGTCCTGAATTTCATCGACCACAATAAAATCATAGCTTGGTTTGCACAGGGGGAGGCATCGATACGCCTCCAAATTCAGATCGAACAAGTTGTGTTTTTTGAGATGGTCGAGATACTTTTCGAACAACCCATAAGCATCCGCACGCAACTCGTCGGTGAAAATGGATTGGCGCACCCCGAGTGCGAGATAGTCTTCGCGACCCAGAAATTCCCGATCAACCGTCCCGCCGATTAAAACCCCGTTAAACTCCTCAAACAATTTATGCCCGTCCCGAATCGGCGTGGTCGTCCGCAAACGTTCAAACCACTTCATGAACAGACGAAAGGTAATTTCACGCCCCTGCGGGACATCCAGCGATTCAAGCAGCTCGCGGAACGACAGGAAGGATACCTCCTGTGATTCATTTCGATAGCGGTGACTATAGTACAAGTCGCGGGCGTTCTGCGTAAGATAGGGAGAGAGGGTCGTGTATAAAACGTCTCCGCCAAGCTGCTTCAACTTTTCCAGAACGAGGGCGGTTTTTCCGCTTCCGGCGGAACCAATCACAATTAACGGTGGGCGCATTCCCAGAATGGCATCCTGCTCGTCATCGAAAGAAAGCACCTTGTTGAGGAGATGGAAATGTTGTTTTTCCGGATGAACGTAGCGCAAAGGGATCGTGCTGGTCGATGAACACTCAGCAGGCGTTCCGATGGCTTTCAGTTTGGTTTCGTCCACCTTCGCCCCATTTAAAAAACGGGACGCTTCATATCGGTGGTGCCGAATAACCTCCAGAACCAGCAGAACTGACTGATCTCCCACTCGACCGATCTGAAACAGTAACCGATCCGCAACGGACAGCTTGGCGCGATAAAACAGACCGTCCGACATTTTTTTCACATCGGCAGACTGGAAATCTCCGTCCTGAAGCCGGGCAATCACCCTTTCCACTGCCGACTCAAGCCCTGTTGAATCCAACTCGTTATGAACTAAAACACGCATCTCTCGTTCTCCAAGAAAAGTTTAAAACACGCACAATACAAGCACCCGCTTTTCTAGAGACTAGTAACCTGGCAGGTCTTACTGGTTCCGGCCGAAGCGTTATAGACGATATTCAAAGGAGAGCACTATAGGATTCGGGGTCGAGAGTTTAAAGTCGAAAGGTCTAAAGGATTGGGTCGAAGGTCGGGCACGGTTTCTATTTTTGTAGAAACCGCGCCATTCCGCAATTTAAAAGCAAAACTGGCGGTGGGCTTTGAAAGGTGGTAAAGATACAGCGTTTTATGCAGCGCGTCGCGGTACAGTTGACTATTACCGGGATGTTCGGGGCTGTAGGCTCGGGCGGTGATCGCGTAGAATTCAGGGCAGAATTTTATGAAATTTGCTGAGATTGCAGAGAATGTGAAGTAACTGGTGGCGAAATGGAGGGGGAAAGTTTGCGCTGCACTTTCGCATTGCATTCTAAGTTTATCGCCGAGTTCTTTTACAAGAACAACTAATCAGCTTGAGAGTGACGAGTTCTCACAAGTTTTGTCGCTTGTTGATTTTCTGCTACGCAATTATTTTCAAAATGGTTAACAGTATACATTGGAGACACACATCATCTCCTGATCTCTCCGTGTTGTGCTCATCACATGATGGAACCTTGATCAAATTGACTCGATAGTCTTTGCCATTCGTGTCCTTTTTCTCCGAGAATAAGCCTTTAGACGGAACATGTTCGCGACTAGTACATTGTAAAACTCAAAGTTTCGGATAAAGGCGTTTCAGTTTTATCCGGGTATCTTCGGTAGTGAACTGCCAGTCGACTTTAGTTTGCCTAGAGTTTCTATCAATGTTCCATGCTTTTGTCATGCGCTGCATTTCCCCGATTTCCGGGATTCTTTCCGGCAGGCACTGCCTTTTGAAGGCGCTCAGTTCTATCTCGGCGATATTCAGCCAACTTCCGTGCTTAGGCGTATAGTGAATTTGGAGCCGACGAGCGATGCGGCTGGCCTCGGCCGGTGGGAACGCCTCGTAGAGCGAGGCCGTCCCGTGCGTGTTCAGGCTGTCCATCACCAGCATGATCGTATCAGCGTCGGCGTACTTCCCGTCTACTAGACCCCGTATAAAAAGAGCCCAGTCAACCATCGTCCGGCGCTCGGTTATCTGAACCTCTCGAAATCCTGCGAGGGGCTCTACTGCAAGGAATATTTCAGCC
>JBBQSL010000160.1:0-7738 GCA_038213895.1 Kiritimatiellales bacterium
GACGATATCGCCTGGATGAAGCCCGGTCCAGACGGCCGTCTCTATGCGATCAATCCGGAAGCCGGATTCTTCGGCGTTGCGCCGGGCACCAGCGCGTACTCCAACCCGATGGCGCTTGAAAGCTGCCGCAAGGACGCGATCTTCACCAACGTGGTCGTCACCGACGATCTCGATGTCTGGTGGGAAGATATGGGCGTGGATTGCGCCGGTGGAACCGACTGGAAGGGCAAACCCTTCAAGCCCGGCCAGAAAGACGCCGAAGGCAAGAAGATCCTCGGTGCGCATCCGAACAGCCGTTTCACGGCGCGGGCCGAGCTCTGCCCGGTGATCTGCGAAGATTGGCAGAATCCGGCCGGCGTGCCGATCGACATCTTTGTGTTCGGCGGACGCCGCACCACCACGATGCCGTTGGTGCACGAAGCCCGCGATTTCAATCATGGCGTTTATATGGGTGCAACGGCCGCTTCCGAAGCGACCGCCGCCGCGCTAGACGTCAAATCGGCGATCCGCTTCGACCCCTTTGCCATGACCCCCTTCATCGGTTACCATGCGGGCGATTACATCAACCATTGGTTCAAGATGGGCGACATGCTGGGCGATAAAGCTCCGCGTTGCTTCTACGTCAACTGGTTCCGTAAAGACGAAAATGGCAAATGGCTCTGGCCCGGTTTCGGCGAAAACAGCCGCGTCCTGAAATGGATGTGCGACCGCGTTGAAGGCAAAGTTGAAGCCCGCGAAACCCCGATCGGTCTGATGCCGAACGAAGGCGATCTGACCCTCGACGGTCTGGATATTCCGGCTGAAGACTGGGCGGAACTGATGAAGGTGGATACGGAGCTGTTCAAGTCTACGCTGGAGGGTGCTGAAAAGTATCTCGGACAGTTTGGCGACAAACTGCCGGCTCGTATGACCGAGCAGTTCAAGGCCTTGGAAGCCCGCCTCGGCTAACTTTTTCAACCTTTGAAAAATTGAAAGGCGCTCCGGATTTCCGGGGCGCCTTTTTCATCCACATCGAAGAATGTTTAGTTTGACAGACGAAACCTGTTCGGCAGAAGCACGGCCAAACGAACCACATCGTAGTCATCGAGCGCGGAGGCTTTGGCAATAAAAACTGAAAACTCCTCGCGGCAAAATTCCGCCAGCACTTGACGACAGGCTCCACACGGGTATGGCATGCTGTCGCCGTCCGCGACAATGGCCATAGCGACAAAATCGCGCTGACCGGCGGCGATGGCGGAAAACACCGCCACCCGCCCGCACACACGGTCAGGCCATAAGAGGCATTCTCCACAGTACAGCCGGTAAACACGTCGCCGTCCGCGCAAAGCAGCGCGGCACCCACCTGTATCCCGAGTACGATGCATAGGCTCTGAGGGAAGCTTTCGCTGCAGCTTCAAGAAGTCCTTCGGTTTTCATTCTCTTTCTTCTTCTAGTTCCTCATTGATCGCCAGACGATAAATTGCGGACAATTCATCGGCTCCGCGAACACAAACGTGTAAGTCACGCAACAAGCCGTTTTCCAAAGAATAAATCCAGCCATGTACTGCCAGCTCCTGCCCTCGTTTCCAAGCCTCCTGAACAAAGGTGGTATGGCAGACATTGGCGACCTGCTCAATGACATTCAACTCGCACAGTTTATTGGTTCGCCGCTTCAAATTGGCAATCCCGTTCAGCGTGGATTCATATTTTTGATAAATATCCCGAATATGCCGCAACCAATTGTCGACCAACCCCTGCGGTCGGTTATCCATCGCCCCTTCTACACCGCCGCAACCGTAATGTCCGCAGACGATGATGTGTTTCACTTTCAGAAAATCAACGGCGTACTGAATGACTGAAAGACAATTCATGTCGGTATGAATCACCATGTTGGCGATGTTGCGGTGCACAAACACTTCACCGGGCTGAAGACCGATCAGTTCATTAGCCGGCACACGACTGTCTGAACAGCCGATCCAGAGATATTCCGGTGCATGCTGACTCGACAGCTTTTTAAAAAAATCAGGATCTTTTTCTACGATCTCCTGCGCCCAGTTTCGGTTGTTTTCAAATAACTTCTTTAATAAATACATTTTTCAACAAAGCTCCTAATTACGGTTCTCATCGTCGGCATCGCTTCTGTTGCAGTACGAAGGACATCCTCCCCACTCAACTTTTCATCACCCAGCCCCGCCGCCCAGTTACAGACGCAAGAAAGCCCTGCAACTTTCAGCCCGAGTGCATTAGCAAAAATCGCTTCCGGCACCGTCGACATACCGACCGCGTCGGCACCGAGCGCACGGAAGGCACGAATTTCGGCAGGCGTTTCAAAAGTCGGCCCAGTCGTGGCGACATAAACACCGGAGGCCTCTGCACCGGCAGCAATCAATAGTTGACGCAGATCGCGATCATAGATGGCTGTCTGATCAGGAAAGCGTTCTCCAAACGCCGGATTGTGTGAACCAATCAGCGGACTATCCCTAAGCAAATTGATATGGTCTTCAATTGCCATCAACGTACCGGGCCGAAGGTCTTCACGGATGCCTCCGGAAGCGTTGGTGAGCAGAAGGATCTGCGCGCCAAATTGTTTTAAAAGCCAGATAGGCAGAACGACGGGCATCCAGCCTTCACCCTCATAGAGGTGATGCCGACCCTGAAAAACAAAAACATACCGGCCAGAACATTTCGCAAGAAGAAGTCGCCCCACATGTCCCGGTGCACCGGATTTTCCGAAATTTGGAATTATTTCATACGGCAATTCGTCCTCAACGTCGAACCCGCTAATGGCTTCGCCCCAACCGGAGCCAAGAATTATTCCGATCTGCGGGTCGGCATGTGGCCACGCTTTTTTAACAAAACTAACCGCTTCATCGAGTAAAATCTGACTGATCGCCTGCATTTATTGATGATAAAACACCTGCGCTTACTCAGCAAGTCCACGAACTACTTATTTATGCCCAGCACTACTAAAAAAATATATATTACTGCAGATACAACCGATAATTTTTTATATTTTTTCCGTTCGTTTCACACGACGTTTAATATCCACACGCACGGCTTTTGCAGCAGGCTCGAGAGTTTCCAGCACGCTCGGAGTTTCCAATCGGTAGATCACTTTAGTCATCACTCGGCGATCACTAACAATTCCAACCCGTTTCAGCATGGCTAAATGTCGCGATACATTAGACTGATTAATCGTCCCTAATGCGCACAAATCGCTCACGCAACGATCTTTTTTTTGTAAAGCATCAATAATCAATATCCGCATGGGATGAGCCAAAGCTTTTAAAATCTTGGCCCGTTCTTTTGCTTGTTGATAATTCATAGATTTATACATTATGCGCATATGCGCATAATGTAACCAAATAATACAAAAAAAAGACTGAGTATTAATTATACTCAGCCCTTTAAGTTTTTTTACCCGTAAATCGGGCCGTATGTCTGGCAAGCACGGAAATCTGCCCCTTCAATACCTTCAGTACCGAAGGAACTCCATGCGCTCGGACGATACACATCCGCTTCATCCACATTATGCATAAAAACTGGAATACGTAACATAGCAGCCAACGTAATTAGGTCGGCTCCGATATGTCCATAACTGAACGCCCCGTGGTTAGCACCCCATTTGGCCATTACTTCATAGACATCCGTAAAGGCACCCTTCCCAGTGATGCGCGGCGCGAACCAGGTAGTCGGCCAAGTGTTATTGGTACGGTTATCCAGCTTTTGATGAACCTCTGTAGGCAATTCAACCGTCCACCCTTCCGCAAGTTGCAAAACGGGGCCAAGACCTTTAACTATATTAACACGACTCATTGTGATCGGCATACCGCCTTTGGTAACAAACTTGGAAGACCAACCGCCACCGGGAAAATATTCGGTCACCGACGGATGCCAAGAAGTCGCTTTTAAACAGGCGTTTGCCTCTTTCCGGCTGACTTCCCAGAATGGTTTCATAGCAGGTTGACCGTCCTTGCTCTGCTGTCCACTGCCGTCGAGCGCAGCAGAACCAGAATTTATCAGATGAATCAGACCGCCTGTAGCGGTGCCCTCAACCTGATAGCCCGTAACACGCTCAATAGCCTCTGGACTCCAGTAGGTGCGAACATCGGCAAAAACCTGCGCCGTACTGGTTAACAGGTAACTGAACAGCATAGGCACACCGTTAAGGCTGTCATTTTCAGTGGCCACTAACCGCGGCATACGGATACCGTTCCAGTCGAAAGAACTATTGGAAATGGCTTCAAGGAAGTCGCCGTTAGCAAAACAATCGGTCCAACCACGTTGCCCCTGAAACCCAGAAAGAATCGCATTATGGCCGCGCGCTTCTTCTTTACAGCCCATCGCATCAAGCGCCTTATTTCCATACATTAAATCACGGGCGATCATCGCCATCTTGACTGAATCTTCCCATTCCTTATTGAGCTGTTTGCGGGAACGTTTGGTCTTCGCGCCGTTCGGATCGTGCCCTTCTTTACAATTTTCCTTCACCCACATCATAGCTTTTTCAAATTCAGCCTTATCGTAAATACCATCGCGCATACGCCGGGTAAACTCAGTCAGATCAATTGCTTCGACGCGCATACCGAGATATTCCTCGAAAAAAATCTGATCGACGATCGACCCAGCGATGCCCATGGAACAACCGCCCATCGAAAGATAAGATTTCCCCTTCATCATAGCCACGGCTAAACCGGCTTTGGTGAAGCGTAAGATTTTTTCTTCTACATCGACAGGAATAGAGGTATCGCCCGCATCCTGAACATCACGGCCGTAAATCCCGAAAGCTGGAAGGCCTTTTTGAGAATGACCAGCCAACACCGCGGCCAAATAAACCGCGCCAGGGCGCTCGGTTCCATTAAACCCCCATACCGCTTTAGGACGCATCGGATCCATGTCCATGGTTTCAGAGCCATAACACCAGCATGGCGTGACCGTCAACGAAACACCGACGTTTTCGTGATCAAACTTTTCAGCACAGGCAGCCGCTTCAGCGACACCGCCAATACAAGTGTCAGCAATCACACATTCAACCGGTTTACCGTTCGGATATTTCAACAACGAGCTGATCAGCTTGGCAGCGCTTTGGGCCATGTTCATAACTTGACCTTCAAGGGACTCTCTAACTCCGCCGTAACGTCCATCAATTGTGGGACGAATTCCGACCTTCGGAAGATTTGTAATCCATGTTTTTTCTGCCATATAGGGTACTCCTTGTTTAAGTTTTTTTCTTTATACACGAATCGTCACCGCATAACGGTCATATTTTAAAGTGGTATATTTTACACACTCGCAGTAGCGTTTTTACCATGAAAGAGATCATCAGTTATGGCCGTTTCCGTTGCAAGGAGTTAGCTCCCCACAAAAACCGGGGAATGGAAATCACCTACATTGAAAAAGGAACACTCGAATGGATGGTTGAAGGCGTTTCGGAAAAAATCGCACCCGGATCTATTTTCTTCACGCTCCCGTGGCAGGTACACGGCAGTTTACAACCCAAAGAACCTGACAATACGATCTGGCATGTACTATTTCACCTAGAAACGGATTATCCGCGTCCACAAAAACAGTTCCAATTCCAGCCCTGTTTCGGTTTCAGTCCATCAGAAATGAAAATTCTCAGTACCGCTATTTGCGCTGGGAAAAAACACTGTTATCGCGCCACACCTGCTATGCGCTGGATAATGCCCACGCTGATCAGGGAACTTCAAAGCACGCATGAACTAAGCCATGCACACTCCATCAGTTTACTGCGAGCGGTCTTGGTTGAACTTAAACGAATTGTGACGGGTGATGCGGTCGATATAGAAACGCACACCTGGTCCGAGAACAAGGTACAATCACTACTTAATGAACTCTCAGCCAACTGCGATCAGCCTTGGACGTTGGAACAGATGGCGACGCGTTGCGGCATTCAAAGAACCCGTCTAAATATAATTTTCCAGAAATTAACCAGCAGCACGCCCATGGAATATCTGCTGCGGCTGAGAATGCAGCGGGCCAAAACTCTGCTACGAGAAACCGAGATCAAGATCATTGATATCGCTTTCGAGTGCGGATTCAGCAGTAGTCAGTATTTCGCTAATACGTTCAAAAATGCTACGGGCATGACTCCAACCGGATACCGAATGCACTGCACCGTGCTGAAACCGGACGACCTCTTCACGTTGAAAGATATGGATTTCCGTAGCGAGCAAGAAGAGCGCAAAAGGGTTCAAACTTTCAGTTCAAACTAATCGGCGACCGAAGCCGCGGCGATTGGGCCGACTCTTTTCGCATAGCTTTTCGGCGCAAGCATACCACCCGAGACAACCATTTTAATGCCATCTTCTACAGAAATATCAGTAAAAGTCACATCTTCTTCCGGCAGAAGAAGCAGAAATCCAGAAGTCGGATTGGGCGTCGTGGCGACAAAGATGCGGTACAGCTTTCGGCCTTCAGGATTAAGTATAGTTCCGGTGACAAAGCCGATAGCCAGCGACCCAGCATGAGGAAAGGGAATCAACACAGTGGCAGAAAAAGCCGCTTTGGTCGAATTAGAAAACGTATCCATCACCTGCCGCGATGCCGAATAAACCGACTTCACAATCGGTAATTTCATCATCAAATTCTCGCCCATTTGAATAAAACGGCGACCCAAGAAGTGCGTTGTGAACTGTCCCACCAGATAAATCAGCAACAATGCGGCAATCGTCGCAATAATAACCAAAACATATTCAGGGAAACCTTCGAGCATCGGTCGCAGAACAGGTAAAATAAAAGCGGTCAATGCAGAAAAAATAAACTTGAGAATAAATAGCGTAATCACTAGCGGACCTAGAACTAATACACCCGAAATCATCCGCGCTTTCAGATGTCCGCCAACCTTAACTTCCGTTTTTTTTATCACTTATTCTCCTTAGATTTGCGCGGCATTATACACCCCATATCCACCAGACAAAAGCACAGGCGGAAAGAACCGCTGCTACGGTGAAAGGAATGCCGATACGCATAAATTCTTTGAACCCCACTTGATATCCCCTCTTTTTTAGTATTCCAAGGGTGACGACATTGGCGGAGGCACCGATGGGTGTCAGATTACCACCGAGGCAGGCACCGATCAGCAGGCCGAACATGAGTAGAGGAACCGGAGCGCCGATCTGGTCGGCCACTTTCTGCGCAACCGGAATCATAACCAGCAGAAACGGCACATTATCCACAAATCCTGACACAATCACTGAAAACAGCACGATCACCATAAAAGCAAGCACAGCATTAGTGCCGACCCATGCAGCCATACCGGACGCCAGTTTGTCCATCCAACCGGAATCGCTGAGGCCGCCCACTAGAACAAAAATACCGATCAGGAAGAACGTTGTATCCCAGTCGAGGGTCTTCCCTAATTTACGCAAACTGCCCCAGCGCGCGAATCCACGAAACCAGATCAAAGCGATGGCGCCTAGAATCAGGGTGTAAGTTCCAGCAAACCATTTAAATTCCGGATCCAACAGCGTGGCAAAAGAAAGTCCGACGACCAGAAGACCCAGCAAAGATGCTGGAACCCAGGAGCGGGCTGTTTCCTGCGGGAGAAGCGTCGATTTTGTGCGGTGATGCCGAAACAGCCAAGCCAGCACCAGCAATGAAGCAACTGCGCCAATCTGAACGGCAAAGAAAATGCTAGGCCGCCCCTCATAGGCAAAGAAATCCCAGAACCCCATACGCATATAACCGGCCAGAATCATGCTCGGCGGATCGCCAATCATCGTCGCCGTCCCCTGCA
>JBBQSL010000161.1:0-7663 GCA_038213895.1 Kiritimatiellales bacterium
CCATCAGACGGGTCTTGCCCACGCCGGTCGCCAGCGCAAAGCAAAGCGACGGGAACTCGCGCTCAAAATCGGCACAGGTCGGATAGAGTTTCCGAACCTTGGAAAGCTCTTCAACCAGATCGACCTCTTTCTTCAGCTCCAGCGATTCCGCCAGGGTGGAAAGAATCTCAAGGCTCTCCGCCTGTGGCGGGCGAAGGCTCAACCGGCTGCGGATAGTGTTGGCTTTGGCGTTCATAGCGTTCCCTTATTCCCTGAAATGATACGATTCCTGACCGCACCGGCTCCCGCAAATCGGAAGATTAAAAAAAATGATCGGAAGATTATCGGAAGATTCATTCCCGTCCCTCCACATCGGACAGCAGCTTCAAATCGGCTTCGATTTCCTCAACGGTCGGAAGCGATCCTTTAAGTTCATCCGGAAGTACTTCGGTAAGATTATATTCGCTTACGCCCATCGGTTTGTTCAGATCCCGAAGGGAGAATTCGACTTCGACATTGCTTTTATCACGGCAAAGCAACAGTCCAATAGTTGGGTTGTCGTTAGATTGCTTGACCAAACTGTCCACCGCCGAAAGGTAAAAATTCAATTTCCCAGCATATTCGGGAACAAATTTTCTATTTTTCAGCTCAACCACCACATAACACTTCAGAACCGTATGATAGAACAGCAAGTCGATAAAATAGTCCGTTCCATCCACCTCAATAACATACTGCTGCCCCACAAAGGCGAACCCCTTACCCAATTCCAGCAGGAACTTTGTCATGTGCTTAACCAGTTGCCGTTCAACATCCCGTTCGTTGTAGGGCGCGGTCATTGAAAAGAAATCAAAAACATAGGGATCTTTCAAGGCTTGCTGAACAAGTTCCGATTGGGCGGCAGGTAGCGTATGCTCGAAATTACTCACGGCCTGCCCCCTACGACCATACAGGTTCGATTTGATCTGCTGAGCCAGCACATCCCGGCTCCAGCCGTTACGGATCGTCTGGTCGACATAGAACGCCGCCTCATCAAGATTAGCTGCCTTCGTAAAAATCTGGATATTGTGCCCCCATGGAATTTGGTCCACAGCCCGTTGACTAATTGCTGACAAAGCGACGTCCTCTATTTTAGCAACAGACTGTTGTCGTTTTCCTTCAGCCTCTCCAACATCCAATTCGCCAACGGCCTGTTGGCAAATTGACCCGGCACTGTAAAAACGGAAAAAAGCCCGGAAATAACGAAGATTTTGGGGTGAAAATCCAGTCAGTTCCGGAAACGCGTTCTTTAAATCCCGACTAAACCCATCGATAAACCCGCTTCCCCACGCAGCGTTCTGTTCCCGCTCCGCAATCCGGGAACCCAACTCAAAATAAAGCCGGATCAATTCACTGTTGGCCGAAAGTGCCGCCTTAACCCGACTGGCAACAATCCGTTTTTTTATGTCCGCCAACCAGACCTGATATTCCGATGTAATATGAAACTCCATTCTATTTTCCCTCAAATCTTAGATAGGCAAGATGCCCATCCTACTTTTCGTGCATTTCGTGGTTCCTATGATTAGCGTCCAGTCGTCTTCATTAGCGGGTTCATCAGAAAAGCTCCGTTTGATTCGGGTTCTTGTTGCCGAGCTTCCGGGGCGACGTGGACGTATCCCCTACAGGCGGGCCGGACGGAACAAACTCCGGCGCGGCAGTTTCGTCGGTTAAATTAACAATGTTCAGGCTGTAGTCCTCCTTACCAAACTCGCAGCGGCCCATCAGCATGGCCGGAATCTTTTTGACCTGAATATTCGGGTGACGCGACTCGCACCCGGCGCTGTACTTCTTGCAGCAGATCAGCAAATGCTCCCCTTCGGCCATTTCTTCGGCAATCAGATCGAGCATCGCGTGGGTCACGTGATTGGTCGTGGTAAAAACAAAATCCTGCTCCGTCGAAAAACCCTGCTTCCAGTAGCACTTTGCATCGGGGCGATAGGTAAAACCCTCTTGCTTCGTCATTGCCGCCGCCAGCATGTCGGCATTGTACTCCTCGGAAATCACGAAATTGCCGTGGGCATCCTTTTTGAGCAGACTCGGGGCCAGATCGTAGTATTTGAATCCGCCGCCGCCTTTCCATTCGACCGCCTTAGAAATCCCGCCCTGATCCGTGCCGTCGCACACCTTTTGCAGACGCGGCACGCAATGCGTATCACAGTGATCCCCCAGCTCGATCCCAATCCACTTGCGCCCCATCTTATGTGCTACCGCCGCCGTCGTCCCCGATCCAAGGAAGGAGTCTAAAACAAGGTCGCCGGGGTTAGAGGCGATGTGAATGACACGATTAAGAAGGCGCTCAGGCTTTGGTGTATCAAATTTATTTTCCACCCCAAACAATGCATTGATTTCCTTTTTGGCTTCTTGATTATGGCCAGATTCATCGTTCGGCCACCATGACCATGCATTGTTTCCCTCGGACTCTGCCAAAAAAGTTTTTCGGCGTGGCATGGAGTTTCCTCCTTTGCCAAACCATATGCGGTTGTCCTTAACCAGATCCAAAAACACTGATTCGACATTTTTCCAACATACACCTTTAGGAGGGGTGTATTTAGCCCCCTCTGGGGTTGTAATTTCGTACATCTGATTTGGGCGGAATCCTTGTGCTGTATAATCTGACGAAACCCATGCTCCCCGAGGATCGTCATCTTGGTTTTTATATGCCTTTCTTTGCTTCTCGCTTTTTGGAAGCTGATTTAAGGCATTCTTTAAACAAGAGATATCACGAGCAAAAACAAGTATATGGTCGTGACCTGCACCCAGAGACGCACGCATATCAGGCGAGGTTCTTTTTTGCCAAACAACGTTGGCTACAAAATTATTACGTTGGAAAATTTCATCGCACAGCACCTTGAGGTAATGACATTCGTTGTCATCAATCGAAATCCAGATAGACCCGTCATCGGAAAGCAGATTCCGCAAAAGCACCAGCCGATCCCGCATCAGCGACAGCCAAAGAGAATGCTCCACACCATCGTCATAATGCTCGAAGGCCGAACCCGTGTTGTACGGTGGATCGATGAAGATGCACTTGACCTTGCCAGCAAACTTTTGTTCGAGGGCTTTGAGAGCGAGCAGATTGTCGCCGTGGATCAGCATATTTTCGGAATGCGGATCGCCATAGCTCTTTTCCGGATCTTCGATCAGGATGCGCGGCTCCAGCACCGCCTGCTCCTCCTTACCTATCCAGGTAAGCTCTAACTTTTGTTTTTTAGACATCTAAATTTCTCCAACGTAGAGCAAGCGTCCCGCTTGCTCAAACGAGCGGGACGCTCGTTCTACTTTCATTTCAAATCCGTATTCCCAACCGCGAATACACGCTACAAAATAAAACTCCACCGCGAGAGGGAGCTCTTCGCCACTCATAAAAATTCAGGTATCGATTTCGACCGGAATAGCGACGCCGAGTTTGATTGCAACGGGGGTATAGATATCTACGTTTTGTTCTGGCGTGTCGATAGAGACAATCAATGAGTATCGTGTGTTTCGATCCCATTTTCCGAGGTGCGCGCGCTCCCTCCACCACCCGATCGTTGGGTAGATGGCAATCATATTTGACGCCGCCAATTCTGCCGCAGTGCCGTTCCAAATATCAGAATGTATTGACCCCTTATCACGTGCTTGTCCCAAAACCCAATGATCGGACGCACTGGAGGTCCCGGGATGCCCGTTTTCTTCATCTCGGGCGGCCGCATTAATTCGTCGTAAAAAATGAGGCTTCGATTCGGTTGGCGAATTCAAATCGAAACGCAACCCATGAGATGCGTACCGATACCGATCCTTCCAGCCAATTTCTCCAGGCCCTGGCTCGATAAAATAAGAAAGTGTTATCCGCATTTGGACTTGGGTCGAATCGGGCAACGACTGTAAAACCTCTCTAGGCCAGGGCAGATCATAAAGATGCATATCCTTTGTACGACAACCACCCCCAGCATCCTTTTTATCAAAAGGTTGAAGTTCTGATTGCGCAATTAAGGTAAGACTGTTGCTTGCAGAAAAACGCGCTTTTTTCAGATTCGGAACTCCATAGCCACAAATCCTTAACAACTTTTTATAGGCTGTTTTATTCTCATTCTCTAAAAATTGATGTTTTAAGGTGCTTGTCCATTCGGCGGAATGAATCATCAATCCGCGTACAGTTTCGGGCCAAAATTCCGGATACTCTGCCTGTATCTGGGCGGCAAACCACGCAGCTTGAGCTGTGGCCGCACTGGTCATGTTAAAGGGGTAGAAATGGGCCTGTTGCGGATCATAGAAAGTAGATAGAAGAGATAGGTCATCGCACTCTGTGACAAACCCGGTCGCATCTTTTGCCAGGTTGCCTCCTTCCATAACAATTTCTGGCTTAATCGGCCATCTGTCATCCCAAACCAAAGAAGTCGTAGAAAAAGGAGATAGCCCATTTGCTGGAGCAACCGGCTCGTATCCCAATAAAGTCGCATCTTTAATTTCATCAAGCTGGGTGTATGCACCTACCGTCAAAGCATTCCACGACTGCGCTGGGTCGTGAATTGAATCGGTTTGCTGAGCATCTGGGTAATTTCCACGATCTGCAACAGTTGCATTGCCAGCGCTCACGATAAAAAGTCGTTTGTTGTCATCATCTGTACCGGAACAAATTTGATCCAAGGCAGCAGACCATGACGACGGCCTGCCTCGATCACGTGTGTCGGCTGAAGCAATCGCCATACAGGTGATCCGTTGTCTTTGGGGGGCTTGAATTTCTGCTTTATAAATACATTGAGCAGTAATGTATCCCCAAAATTCCGTAGCATTTCCTCCAGTGGGAGGCAGAATTTTGACTGACTCCAGGCAGTGTTTTAACCGAATCAGTTCCGTATGGGTGAGCAGTTCTTGTAAATCACCGTAGGCACAAACTCCCGCCATTAAAGTTCCATGCTTATCATGATCGTGTCGCCCCCACGCAGGATCGAAGCTCTGACAATCTTTCGATGCAAGAATCGGTGCGATCAAAGGCTGCCCTTCGTTCACTCCAGTGTCCAAAATACAAACAGCCACTCTAGAGTTCGGATCGACATCCAGCCTTTCGAGAATGGTTTCTACCCATTCGGCTTGCTCCTTGTTGTTTTGATCCAACCAGAACGCTGCTGTTTCTTTGGCCCGTCGGTATTCTGCTATATCATCTGAATGGCGAGTTATCGTCTCCAACTGGCTACGGCTTGCATGGATGATTTTCACCGCTCGTTCAGGGAACCGAATTATGCCAGTCTTAGAGCTGATTTTTTGCCTCGCGAGTAACGTTTCAAAACGAAGGATCACCTCATCCCGGTCAGAGCTGAGCCAGACCTCACACCATTCGGGCTCATTTGTTGGAATTAAACTCGTTGCATCTTGCCAAAAGGATTCGACCTCTAGAGCTTTTTGAATACTAGAAATACTTTCAAGTAATGCGGCATTTCGAGGGAGGCCAGATTGTTCATTCTGTTGAGTCGCATACTTTTCGATTTGTCTGAAAAGCATCTCTTTTTTGCTGTTCGGAACATAGAGGGTCGCATAAACAATTTGTTCTGCCGGTTCTTGAACTCCTCCCTGAACGGGTTCTCTACGGACACTCAGAAGCCGGGGCCATTGCGACGGATCTTTCCCTCGCATACTTTCCAGACTTTTGGTGACCAGCTCATACCCTGGCGCACCTTTAAACTCCAAATAAACACCACTTCGGTGGGTTTGATAAACGACTTCATCGTCGCCTGCAGATAACCATGCCTGTTCTAGCTGGCGTTTCAAATAGGTGCTATGCTCATCTCGTATTCTCGATGGTCGCGCCAGCGGAGGTATGTTGGGTTTTTTGCCTGTAGTAAAATTATTTCGTTCAAACTCAGTAACTACAAGATGAGGCAGATTCGTTTCCATTTACCATTATCCTTTTGTACCGCTATGCGTGTCCTGCCGTTCACGGACGGTAATCAAAAGTTGTATCGCCGATATCGATTTCCTATCTGAAAGAATAGCATTTTTAATTGCATCACGACATGAGTGATCAAGTTCTGCGTGACTGAGCCCTTCGCTTTCTTTAAGCACTTGCGTCCAGGCAAAACGAGTTGCCATAAAAGTCCCTAGAACATTAGAAATAAGTGCTTTTCGCTGATTGCTCTCCGGCTTTTTATAATACACCACATCATCAAACCGGCGGAATAAGGCGTGGTCTAGAAGTTTCGGGTTATTGGTTGCGGCAATGATTAAACTGTCTGATGTGTCCTGCTCAATAAATTGCAGAAATGCATTGAGTACACGTCTCATTTCCCCTACGTCGTTGTCATTAGAGCGGTCACCGCCAATCGCATCAAACTCATCAAAGAGATAAACCCCATGCTCCTGCTGAATAAGATCAAAAATCTGCCGCAATTTAGCACCAGTTTCTCCCATGAACTTGGTAACCAATCTATCTACCTGAATCGTATTTAATTTGAGGTGTAGCTCCTTTGCCAACACCTCTGCCGTCATAGTTTTCCCTGTCCCTGGAGGGCCGACCAATAAAATCTTGCGGCGATGTTTCATGCCGTGTGATTTCAACTTCTCCTGCTGGCGATATTCATGCACGATCCGATTTAATCGCTCATGGATATTATTGGGAAGCACCATCGCTTTAAGCGATGTCGAAGGGATCTCAGTTAGCACCAGTCCTTTTAAATCCGTTGGAAACGAAATAATGCGCGGGCCGCTTTTTTTCCGTTCTGTATCAATTATGTCGCGAAGATCATGCGCCAAAGCTGCGTGTCCCTGCCGAGCCTCATTAGAAGCGACTTGGAGCGCAATTGTATGGAAGCGCTCTGATTCGTCACTGAAATGAGCCCTTATTAGCGATTTTAGTTGTTCTGCCGTTGCCATTTTATTCCTTTGATATGCCGCACAGTATAACAATCGTCATAACTGCTCAAGTATCCTCTTCCACTGCCTCCATCAACGCTTGGCCCGCTTGATCTCTGCACCGCACTTCGGACAATTAATCGTTGGTTCTGCCATATCTATTCTCCATCCGCGTTCATTCGCGGTCAAACTCCCGGTTCTGGGAAGTCAGACATCGTCTTCATATGCGACCGGCATCTCATCCCATGTCCGTTCATCCAATAACCGCCCGGCTTTCTTTTTCTGGACACCGCCCCACTGTTTGAAGAAAAACGGAACTTTTGCGGCCAAACACTGATCCCGTAAATCTTCGACCCATTCTTTTTGCATTGGGCGGGCACTGGGGCCGGACTCTCCACCTACAATTACCCAGTCGATTTTATCAAGATTCAGATTCGGGATCGGCCCAAGCAACGGCTCCAGCGAAAGAAAGTGCACGACCGAAGGAACTTCCCGTAGATAATCAATGCGATCGATATGCTGTGCAGTTTCAACGGTTACACCCATCCAAATATTTTTTGACCATTCAAAGCGATTGGCCAGTTTCGCCATACGTCCTGCGCGTTTGGTCAAAACCTGATAGGTATGCCACGGGGTCTCGTTCATAGTGAAAAATATTTCATCAATGAACGAGGCCGGAACCTCACTATGAAAAAGATCGCTCATGGAATTCACAAAAATCACTTGCGGCTTTTTCCATTTCAGCGGAGCACCCAGCACATTATGGTGGCAACGCACGTTAAACCCATCCTTATAATTGGGCTGCCCCATGGCCTGCAACCGT
>JBBQSL010000162.1:0-7587 GCA_038213895.1 Kiritimatiellales bacterium
TTCAGTGCTCCCAGTTTTGATGCCAACCAGTTTGTGCCTTATATCAACACCGCAAACTGGCAGGCGCTGAATTCGAATTTAAGAAAACCACTTTTAAACCGCGCTGTTGCTGGGGTTTATCCTCCGGGTAGCATTTTTAAACCACTGGTTGGATTAGCCGCTGGAACCGTTAATCCGGAAACTGTTCATACCGTTTATGACAGTCCGTCAACTTTTCAGATTGGTGCGCGTGTAGTGCACACCGTCGGTCATGGCGAAGTCGATATGCGGGAAGCCCTGAAAGTTTCCGCGAATGTTTATTTTTTTAAAACCGCGCTGGCTTGCGGCGTAGAGCCGATTATTCATCAGGCTTTAGCCGCAGGGCTCGGGCAAAAGACCGGTATTGAAGTTGATTATGAAAGTAGCGGTGTTGTCCCAGATAAAAAATGGCAGGCGGATAATAAAACCGGATGGTCAGATGGCGATACGTGTAATCTCGCTATTGGACAGGGTTATCTGAGCGTTACGCCGATTCAAATGGCCGTGGTTACAGCAACGATTGCCAACGGTGGATATCTTTACCGTCCACGACTGGTGCAGGCCTATCGCGAATCAGGCACAGAAGAGTATATTATCAGTCCGAACCAACGCCTCGGTAAAATGGACTGGGCACCGTCCGCATTACTTGCCGTGCGCGGCGGTATGCATGATGTCATCATGGAAAAAAATGGAACGGGACACCGCGCCGCCGTGGAGGGATTGGATTTTGCAGGCAAAACCGGCACCGCTGAATATGGAATTAAAGGCGAAGGCAGTAAACATACGTGGATGATTGCTTTTGCACCGTTTGATAATCCGCAATATGCCGTAGCCATGTTGATTGAAGACGGCGATTCCGGTGGACTTACCGTCGGCCCCTGCATGAAAGTTCTCATGGAAGGGTTATATGAAAAAATGAAGAGAGAAAGTAAAGTTGTAAGTTTCGAGTACCGAGTTCAGGGTTGGGAAGAAAAAACTCTGAACTCGCAACTTAAAACTCGAAACGCACTCCCGAAGGGAGCGTCATGAACCGGAGCCTTCTGCGTTTTGACTGGATGATGGTCGGTACTCTGGCAGTACTGCTCGTGCTTAGTTGCTTGTTTATTTATAGCGCAGGTTGCCGCAATGCCGATCAGGCACTCGGAGGCCTGGCGGGGCGACAAATGGTCTGGGCTCTGATTGGAGTTGGCTGTTACAGTGCGGCAGCCGCTTTTGATTACCGAAAACTGAGCAGTCTGCATTGGTGGATTTATCTGACCGCATTGATTTCGTTGATATTAGTGCTATTTATTGGCATGTCCGTGTATGGTGCACATCGCTGGTTCCGTTTCGGCAGCATTACCGTCCAACCTTCTGAATTTGCCAAACTGGCGGTTATTTTTACATTGGCTGCCTGGCTTGGAAAGCCATCAACCGATGTAGAAAGTTTTAAAACATTCATTATAGCATTTATACTAGCCGGTATTCCGTGCCTGCTGATTGCCATCGAACCAGATTTAGGCAGCGCTATGGTGCTGCTACCATTGGTTGTTGTACTTCTTTTCTGTGCAGGGATTCCGTTGCGGCCACTACTGACCCTGATGGGTCTCAGTGCCATCGCACTTTTAATACTGGTTGCTTGGCTGCTTTTATTTCCAGAAAGCTGCCCGCTCGAGGATTATCAAAAAAACCGTATTCTGGTTTATCTGAACATCACGCAAGATCCGCTCGGAGTCGGCTGGAACAAACTTCAGTCACAAATCGCGGTCGGATCAGGTGGCTGGTTCGGCAAAGGATATTTAAATGGAACTCAAAATATTCTCGGCTTTTTACCAAGAACCGTTGCCCCAACCGATTTTATCTATTCCGTGGTGGCGGAAGAAACAGGATTTGCCGGCAGTTCGTTGCTGCTGGTTTTGTACACAATAGTAGTGATGCGCTGCATGCGCGCCGCTGTACTCGCCCGAGATATTTTCGGACGGCTGCTGGCGGCGGGTATTGGTGTCCTCATTTTTTCACATGTATTTGTAAATATCGCGATGACCATAGGCCTTATGCCGATTACCGGTGTTCCGTTACCGCTGATGAGTTACGGAGGAACGTTCATGGTGAGTACCATGACAGCGCTCGGACTGGTACAAAGTGTTCACCTACGGCGTCGTATTTAAAAGAAAGGAGCATTCATGCTCAGTATAAGTGCAATTAAAGAAAAACTAATGATCGGTGCCCGAAAGAAAAAAGAAATCCTGATCAACATCGAGCCTCTCGAAACCCGGGTGGCCGTGCTTGATGAAAGAAAACTGGATAACTTTCATATAGAACGGGCAGAAGAAAACCGGTTGGTCGGTAGCATTTTTAAAGGGAAAATCCAAAACCTTGAAGATGGACTACAGGCCGCTTTTGTAGATATCGGCATGCAGAAAAATGCCTTTATCCACTATTGGGACATGATCCCGGAAGATGCGGCACGACTGGAAGAGCAGGAGGGTAATCGTAATAACACCCGGAGGCGGAGAAAATTTTCGCCCGGCGAAATGTCGAAAAAATTCCCGATCGGTTCGGAAATCGTTGTTCAGGTCACCAAAGATGCCATCGGAACTAAAGGCCCACGTGTCACCGCTAATTTGAGCGTTCCTGGCCGTTACTTGGTCATGATGCCCGGCACCGGACTCAAAGGCATTTCTAAAAAAATCGGCGATGTTAAAGAGCGGTTGCGGTTGAAGAAAATATTGGCTCGTCTTCCGATCCCTGAAACCATCGGCATCATTGTACGCACTGCAGGCTCCGGTACGCGCAAAACGAGCTTCGTTCGCGATGCCCGTACATTGATCGAAATTTGGAAAGAAATTGATTCCGGTATTCGCGAGAAATCGGCTCCATGCGTTCTTTATCAAGAACCCAATCTGGCTGAACGCGTAGTCCGCGATTATTTAACCGAAGACATTGACCGAGTCTATGTAGACGATCGTGACGCCTATGAAATGATTCGCAAAATGATCGCTAAGTATTCCAAGCGGTCGCGCAACTGGGTGCAGTTTTACGCCGGTGAAGAGCCGATTTTTGATTACTATGAAGTCGAAAAGCAGATTGAATCGGTCTTTCGCCGTAAAGTATGGCTGAAATCAGGGGCTTATTTGATATTTGATGAAACCGAAGCGCTCGTTGCCGTTGATGTTAATACTGGACGTCACAAGGGTGGAAAAACTGCGGAAGAATCAATTTTATCCGTTAACACTGAAGCAGCCGAAGAAGTGGCACGACAACTTCGTTTACGCAATGTCGGCGGACTGGTCGTCATCGACTTCATCGATATGAAAAGTAAGCGCGACCAGAATATAGTCTATAAGACTATTAAGGATGCCTTGCGCGAAGACCGCGCCCGAACCAACGTACTGCCGATTTCACAGCTTGGACTGCTCGAAATGACCCGTCAGCGCTTTGAGGAAAGTATCTACACCAGTTCATATGTCGAATGTGACTATTGCGCCGGACGCGGACGCGTAAAATCAGCGCTAACCATGAGCGTTGAACTCCAGCGCCGACTTTCTGCCGCATTGAGGAGAGACCGGAAGGGCATCCATTCCATGAAGATTACCGTCAATCCGACCGTACTTAATCGGTTGAGGCATGAGGATGAACAGACCTTGATTGCTATGGAGAAAAAGTTTCAAGGTCATCTCACCTTTGTTTCTGATCCGCACATGCACATGGAGGCGTTCACCATTACCAACGAACAGACGCATCAAATAGTTTACTCAAGCACCGAAAGCGATAAATAGACCATTACCGTGAAAGCGGTTTATAGGGAAGGGCGCCCTTTTTTTCGGGCGTCCTTTTTTTTGTATTGGAGTGACAGCGACCTCGTGTCCTTCGTCGCCTTTTGGATGGATGACGGCCTCGCTGTCCTCCGTCGCTGAGGCCGGCGACCCCCCACATTTTCATTGAAAGTTTTACGACGGGCGATATGCGTTTTTCTGAATGCTGCATTCCATCCCTCCATCCAATATTCCATCATTCCAGACTTATTAGTGTCGCTGTTGATAACTGAGTACTAGGAGCCACTTATCGACAGGAAACCATCCAAACACAACATCTTGTGTACCCAGCAACCTATCATTAGACATAAGATATATTATGCGACGTTATTAAACGGTATTTTTTATGGCAAAAAAATAACCCGCTCTGTTTGAACGGGTTGTAGTCAAAAAATATTTTTACGCCGGAATTTAATCAGTTTTATACGGCTCTACGGCTTTTACTGTTTTAATATCCTTCGGATTCCGCGTTGCAACAATGAGGTCATGCTCTTTTGCAGTTCCGGCAATAAAATAGTCCATCAAGTTCCCTTTGCTTTTTGTCTTGGCGTATAGGGATGCAGCGTGTTCGGCTGCACCAAGTCCGAAAGGAATGATTTCAGCGGCCTCGAAAATAACAGAGGCAATATTGCGCTGTGATTCCCGTGCTCCGGTGCATCCGGCCAGAACTTCAAAAGCAGCGACAGACGGGATACGTAAAACGTCAAACTGTTTTAAATAGCGTCGAGACTCATCCTTACCGTTGCAGCAGTCGATAATTATATTTGAGTCCAATAGCGGCGATTTATTCATAGCATCCTTTTTGACAGCTCCCGCCGATGTTTTTTTGCATCAAGTGGCGCATCTTTGAATATTCCAAAAATGGAATCTATAGCCGCGTCCAATTTCTCTTTGCTGTTTACGTGTTTCGTACAGTAATAATGAACGGCTTCACGAACAACCGCAGACTTTCCGCCATGCGTTTTTTCAGCGATACGATCAAGAATATAACTGTCGGTGTCCGGTATTTTTGCGCTAACTGTTTTCATAATCTCCTACGGTTTACAAAACGTATACTATGCAACCGAGAAGAAAGCAAGCGTTGAGCATAATCCAGCAGATCAACAAATTAGCTGCGCGTCATCTAAATCAGTTACTCGACTCGGCGAGTCCGGCGCGGTCAATCGGCCAGCAGACAAAAAATGCCGGGCCTAAAATTTGTCGGCGGTTGACGGCACCAAAGTAGCGTCCATCCAAACTGCTTTCCGTATTATCGCCAAAGAAAAGGTATTGATCAGCAGCCAGTACGATGGAATCGCCAGATTTACCAATCAGCGGCGGTGGAATTGTTGACCGCGCAAATTGATACCCTTTATAATTCTCATTATTGAAAATCTTATCAAAGCGGGGATCCGTAGGTTTTACTCCGTTAACTAACAAATATTTAGGGGCAACTGAAATCGTTTCATTGGGCAGGCCGACCATCCGTTTGATGTAGTAAGCGTCCTTTCGAACCTGAGGATGGGTCAGTTCGCTGGTATCGAAAACGGCAATATCCCCCCTCTTCGGCCGTACAAAATTATATTTCATGCGGTTGACGAGAATATAATCGCCACTTTTCATTACCTCATTCCCGCCGACCAGAATGTCGCCTTTATTAATTTTTTGCCCCATAAGTGACATGAGACGGTTTTTATTTTCTACAGCAAGTGCCGCCGGTATATTATGCGGAACTTCATTGATATAAACCGTATAGTGAGTTTGTCCCTTGTCGGTTTGAAGATCGAGTCGTGTTAAACCGTCAAATCCACGTACGGTTTTAAGGTAACCACTTTCCTTGGCGATTACCATCCGGCTCCGTTCACCAAAAAGAACCATATTTGCAATTTTGGCCAACAGGTGATCAGATTTGATGGTTGGCTCTTTTTTGACCGTAATTCCGAAAAGCGTTGGCTGCATGGATCCAGTTGGAATTTTGAACGGCTGGAAAAAATAGGCGCGAATAGCCATGGCCGCAGCAATGGCGACGAAGAGTACTTCGATATTTTCGCGTACTTTTGGATGCTTCCTTGGCGGAATCGTTTTCTCACAGGCATTAGCCAGTGCTTCACCGGCGGATTCTATTAACGGAAGATCCCCTGCCCTGCGTGCTTTACGAGCGGAAGCTTCCATGTCGCATAACTGCTGAAGCTTTACAGGATCAGTAATGTCTTCATGCATGTGCCGCACATGTTTGGCGTAATGCAAAATTTCTTTGAGCTCTTTACGTGCTTTGCGAATTTTAAAATATTTCATTCTCCTTACCTTATTCCTGTTTTGTTTTAAGTACCGCTATAAAAGCTTCCTGCGGAATGTTCACTTTACCAATGCTCTTCATTTTCTTTTTGCCTTCTTTTTGACGCTCCAGCAATTTCCGTTTGCGAGAAATATCGCCGCCATAACACTTGGCCGTTACGTCTTTACGATAGGCTTGAATGGTTTCACGGGCGATGATTTTTCCGCCGAGTGCCGCTTGTATCGCGACGGTGAAGGCCTGCTTGGGAATAACCTCTTTAAGGGAGGCGCACATCTGCCGACCTCTAGGAACCGCTTTAGAGCGGTGCACAATCGACGAAAAGGCATCCACCGGTTCACTATGAATCATGATGTCCATTTTAACCAGATCGGACAGCCGATAGTCGGCATATTCATAGTCCATCGAGGCGTAGCCGCGGCTGATACTCTTTAGCCGATCATAAAAATCAATCAGCACTTCATTGAGCGGTAGATCGCAGGTGAGCATAACGCGCAAGGCATCAATTGAATCGGTATGGGTTATTTCTCCGCGTTTCTCCATCACCAGCTGCATCATGTCACCCAGACAAATGGTTGGCGTAATGATGGTCGCTTTAATGAAAGGTTCTTCCATCGTTTCAATCACGGTCGGATCCGGTAGGTACGTTGGGTTGTCGATTTCGAGAATATCGCCATTTTTTAGTTTAATGCGGTAAATAACGTTCGGATAGGAGGCTATAATATCGAGATCGAATTCGCGACGGAGGCGTTCCTGCACAATTTCCATGTGGAGTAGACCGAGAAATCCGCAACGAAAACCGAACCCGAGAGCGACAGAAGATTCCGACTGATAGGAAAATGCGGCATCATTCAGGCGTAGTTTATCGAGGCTTTTACCGAGTTTTTCGTAATCGCTAGTTTCGATCGGATAAATACCGGCAAAAACCATGGGGTGAATTTCTTTGAATCCTGGCAATGCTGTTACCGCCGGATTACGAACGGTGGTCATCGTGTCGCCAATCTGGATTTCCGATGAGTCTTTGATATTGGCGATTACATAGCCGACGGAACCTTCGGTCAGTTCTTTGCGAACTTCTGGATCAGGCTTGAAGACACCGACTTCTTTAATTTCATATTCGCGACCCGTGCTCATCATGCGCACCTTTTCACCGGCCTTCAAATTTCCGCTAAACAGACGCATATATACAACCACGCCGCGAAAGGCATCATATTTTGAGTCAAAAACAAGTCCGCGAACCGAGTTATCCGTGGAAGGCTTCGGCGGAGGAATACGTTCGATAATCGCTTCCAGCAGTTCAGCGACCCCCTTCCCCGATTTAGCGCTCACTTCAAGACACTCTGTTGCATCGATAGCAAGCAACTCCTCAATCTGATGGGCTACCACTTCCGGCTGGGCATTGGGCAGTTCAATTTTATTCAGAACAGGAATAATCGTTAGCT
The DNA here is from genome assembly GCA_038213895.1 of Kiritimatiellales bacterium. Classification (GTDB taxonomy): domain Bacteria; phylum Verrucomicrobiota; class Kiritimatiellia; order Kiritimatiellales; family Tichowtungiaceae; genus Tichowtungia. The sequence goes on from JBBQSL010000162.1 coordinate 7,527, forward strand.
TATGCTCAGCAGCCAGAAAGGCGTTGGACACGGTCTGGGCTTCGACACCCTGCGCCGCATC
>JBBQSL010000163.1:0-7481 GCA_038213895.1 Kiritimatiellales bacterium
CGCTCGCCATACCATGCCAAATCGATCACCGAATTCTGGCGGCGCTGGCACATCTCGCTCTCCTCATGGCTACGCGACTATCTTTATATCCCGCTGGGCGGCAATCGCCTTGGCTCGGTGCGCACCTACATCAATCTCATGCTCGTCATGCTGCTCGGCGGTCTCTGGCACGGTGCGGCCTGGAAATTTGTGGTCTGGGGCGGCCTGCACGGCGGGCTGCTCGCGCTCGAACGGTTGCGCGGACGGCGTAGCTTTTACGAACGGTTCCCCGCCGTGCTTCGTATCGCGCTGACCTATCTCTTTGTCCTCTTAACATGGGTCTTTTTCCGTGCCACCGATCTGCACGCCGCGGGGAGAATGCTCCGCAGTATGCTGGGATTTGGCACCGGAGCCGAAAGTACGCTTCTGTTACGTGGCGTCGTCTTCAAGCCTTACTATTTAGTAACCTTCGCACTCTGCGCGCTCGTCGTCTGGGCCGCACCGCGCACCTGGGAATGGACCCGTCGCATCACCTGGGTCAAGGTGCTGGTCGCCCTGATGCTATTTGTGCTCTCAGCCGTACTGATCGGCATGCAGAGCTATAACCCCTTCATCTACTTTATCTTCTAAGGAGACTCGTGAGCCACGATCAAGAATTAACGAGAGAAGAAGAAGCGCTGGAAGAGATCGGCCGCACATCGGTCTCTCCGCTCTGTGCCGCTCTGTTGATTGCGCTCTTTGTGATCTTTCTCGTTTCCGTCGCGCTCGTTCAGCAGGTGGACGACATCCTGCAATACCGACGGGGACTGCGCCCGGATGCGGTGCCGGAATCTGCACGGCTCGAGCCGCTTTGGTCGGACGCCAGCCGCGAGTTTCGGTCAGCCTCTGGAACAGGGCTTTCGCGCCTGATCTCGGCCAATCGGGCTCTATTGCGTGCGATGGGGCAGTATGAAACTCGGCTGGAGGACGCCTCTTGGATGACCCGTGTTATTTCCCCGCCGATGCAATATTTCTTCACTCGCCGCCTCGGTATCGGCAACGAAAAAGTTTACTGCGGCGAAGATGACGAGCTTTTTTACCGTCCCGATGTCGATTATGTCACCGGCCCCGGTTTCCTCGATCCGACGCAGATGCATCATCGCCGCCTCACTGAGACGGGGAGCCGTCTTCCGGTTGAACCCAATCCGCTGCCCGCCATCCGCGCCTTTGATCGCGACCTCAAAGCCATGGGGATCCGGCTGATCGTCATGCCGGTACCCTCCAAACCGACATTGCGGGCTTCGGCGCTCTATACCCGCTATCCTGACAAGCTACCCCTGCCGCAGAACCCGTCGTATGACGCATTTGTCAACACGCTTCGTGCCGAAGGCATCGATGTCTTTGATTGCCTGCAGGTGCTCTCGGCACAAACGTCAGGTGATTATCTGAAATCGGACACCCACTGGCTGCCGTCCGCTGCCGAGGAGACGGCCGAAGAGCTGGCACTGCATATTAGGGGCCTCCATCTCCTTCCGGATAGTCAGCCTATCGGGTATACTCACCGACAAGTTGGTGTTGGGAATAAGGGGGACATTGCTGCTCTGCTGCGTCTCCCAGCCACCGAAGACCTCTATGCGCTGGAGCGCGTTAAAATAAAACAGGTATTGGAACCCAACAACAGGTTTTGGGAGCGTCCCGAACAGGCTGATATTCTTGTGCTTGGCGACAGCTTTGCCAACATTTACTCGTTGTCGTCGCTCAACTGGGGAGTCGCCGCCGGGCTGGTCGAACAGCTGTCCTATTATCTTCAACGTCCGGTCGCCCGTATCACCCTCAACGACAAAGGCGCCTATGCCACCCGGCAGGAGTTGGCACGCAGACAGAATTCAGGAGTTTGTCCATTGGAAGGAACAAAAGTTCTCGTCTGGGAATTTGCCGCCCGCGAACTCGCGCAGGGTGACTGGCGGCTGATCGAAATCAATCCCTGATTGCACGTTGAGTAACCGTAACGCCGCGCTCATTTTGGGAATTTTTACCACCCGCTGCGTTAGAGCAGGTAACAGTTGAAATGCCGTAACGTATGATTTTGTAGGACGGGCCTCTCTGTATTCAGAGGGCCTGTGCCCACCACACGCCCCCGAGTACGGGAAGCGCGTCCTACAAGCGAATCGAACGGCACTCCATTCGTTAAATGCTCTCGCGCCGAGCGAAGCGCAGACAATTTCAAGGAATGAAATAGTGACCAACGGGAACGGTTCACCGGATGACGACCTGTGGTACTCCAAAAGTGCTTTTTGTATTCTCGAAAAGAAGAGAAGCGACAAAAAATACTCATCACGTTAATTTCGTATTACTGGTGCTCTGAATGTCTTTCACGACCAGGATTTTTGAGTGTTGCAAGATCTTTAGGATTAGTCTGAAGAAGTGGAAGCGCAACAGTCCGACGGGACGCGTCGACAAATAATCCCCCGGAATCCGGTCGACGGTTTGATAGCTTCTGCTGTTCGACAGATGCGCGTGCCGCGCTTTGATCAGACGCGACGGATTGAGCACGCGGTAGCGCTTCCTGAAAAATAGAAACGCCAGCCGGTTTTCACAGCCCGGCATTCCCATCGAGAACGTGCATTCCTTCAGCGGTGCGGCCTTGCCGTAGAACAGCCACGAGTCTTGCGAGTCTCCAGTCGCTCCCCTGTACAGTGCCCCATCGGGCTCAGTACGCGTTAGCCCCAGCAGATCGTAGCGATTCAGAAGGAGCCAGCGGATTCGTCCGAGGCTCCGATCAAACCAGATGTCGTTGTTGGACATCAGATTGAATCTGATCGGGCTGAGGTGGTCATAGAAATCGGTGAAGGTTGGACGCCCGCTGATCGGGTGCACCTTCACCTTGGGGTAGTCCAGTAGTTCTTTTTTCTGAAAGCCTTCATCGAGAACGATTATTTCCGAGATAAACGGGTTGGCAATATTACGTTTCAGGCAGTCTGCAATTTCTGCCTGTCGTGCCGCATCGTTTATCGGGTAAAGATTGATTAACAGCTGAATTTTTTTTGACAAACAGACCTCCCAGACTATCTCGCTAAAATGGGTTTTATTCCTGCAATTATTCGGGCATAATGCGCTAAATTTCAGACAGTTCAAGGAGTGAGTCAAATGCCCTGCAAAGTTCCTGTGGTCTTTATTGTGTTCCGTCGCCCGGATCTTACGGCGAGGGTGTTTGAGGCCATCCGGCAGGCTTGCCCTGAAAAGCTGTTTATTATCGCCGACGGCCCGCGCAATTCCGCCGAAGCCGATCTTTGTCGACAGACCCGTGCGATGACGGAACAGGTGGATTGGCCCTGCGAGGTCTATCGAAATTATTCTGAACAAAACATGGGTTGCCGACATCGAATCAGTAGTGGATTAGACTGGGTCTTCGATCAGGTTGAGGAGGCGATCATTCTTGAAGATGATTGTCTTCCTCACTTGTCATTTTTCGCATATTGCACTGAACTGCTGGGGCATTATCGCGACGATACCCGCAGCTGGTGTATCAGCGGCGATAATTTCCAACGAGGGCAGGTACGCGGCGATGGCAGTTATTACTTTTCAAACTATAACCACACGTGGGGATGGGCAACATGGCGTCGTGCATGGCAGCACTATGACCATGAGCTGACGGCTTGGCCCGAGTTCCGAGATGGCCACTATCTGGATGGAATTTTGGACGATCCGTTAGAGGTGCAGTACTGGCAGGGGATTTTTGAGACACTTTACACGCTGGGTCGGCCGGACACATGGGACTACATTTGGACGTTTACCTGCTGGGTCAATCGCGGCCTTACCATTCTGCCGAATGTAAATCTCATTGAAAATATAGGGTTCGGGGAGATCGGAACCAACACCATCGGGACAGGCTGCTGGATTTCGAACCGCGCAAAAGGGGATATCGGCGTTTTGAAGCATCCGGCTTTTGTGGCGCGGGATAAGGCGGCGGATTCGTATACATTTGATCATGTTTATGGCGGCAGCGGAATGAAAAAACAACTGTGCTGGAAATATCGACTTAAGAAGCGGCTGTGGCGATTGAAGCACGCTGTGTTATCAAAACGGATGAATACGGGTTCAAAGCGAGAGATTCCTTGATCCATTCGGCTTTTTGAAGGGGATATGAGGTTGAACCCAGGCAAGTTACCCAGTACATTCAAAATTCAAGATATCAGGAGAAAAAGTGAGAGACACAAAAATGCAACCCGAGGCCCCGTGGGATCTCATCATTGAGCCAAGTCATAATTTGTTCGAGTTGCGGTTAAAGGAGCTCTATCAATATCGCGAGTTGATTGGACTGCTGATTCGACGCGATTTTGTTGCGACCTACAAGCAAACGATCATGGGGCCTCTCTGGTTTTTTATTCAACCGATCATGACGTCGGTCATGTTTATGTTTGTGTTCGGGAATATTGCCAAATTAGGTACGGACGGCATTCCTCAGCCAATGTTTTACTACTCCGGCACAATTCTCTGGACCTATTTCGCACATGGGCTAACCCAAAACGCCAACACCTTCAATGCGAACGGGCAACTCTTTGGGAAAATCTACTTTCCGCGCATGGCCGTCCCGATTAGTTATTGGGCCATGGAAGTTATTACGCTGCTAATACAGTTCTCCTTACTATTGGTTTTTTATTTCTATTATCTCGCCACAGGATTCTCTTTCCATACGAACTGGTGGATTCTGGTAGTTCCTCTTCTAATTCTTCAGCTGGGAGCGCTCGGAGTCGGTCTTGGAATTATTATTTCATCCTGGACCACAAAATACCGGGATCTGAAGCAGCTTCTAACCTTTGGAATGCAATTCTGGATGTATTGCACTCCGATTGTCTACCCGATGTCAAAGGTTCCTCAGAAATGGTTGTGGGTCTACGAGATCAATCCGGTCGCTCCGATTATCGAGATGTTCCGCTATTCCTTCTTAGGAAGTGGTTCTTTACCTCTCGGATCATGGCTGATCAGTCTCGCCGTTTCGTCCATTATCCTGTTTTTAGGCATCGTGATTTTTAACCGTAACGAGCGCACGTTTATTGACTTTCTTTAGACCGGCTTCGAGGGAGATACCATATGAGTGTAGTAATCCGTGTTGAAGGCATCTCGAAGGAATATCGCTATGGAGCTATTAATAATACGCGACTTTATCGGGACATGCAAAGCTGGTGGGCTCAGGTTCGAGGCAAAGAAGATCCATGGACAGAAATCGGGAAGGAGTCGACGTTCGGTCGGAAAGATCGCTTTTGGGCGCTGAAGAATGTGAATTTTGAGGTTAATGCTGGCGAACGACTGGCGATCATGGGAGCCAACGGAGCAGGCAAGTCCACACTCCTTAAAATCATGTCGCGTATCACCGCACCCACCGAAGGAAGAATCAAAATCCGTGGAAGGGTTGCCAGTCTTCTGGAGGTGGGTACCGGATTCCACCCAGAACTGACTGGCCGCGAAAACATCTATCTTAACGGGGCCATTCTTGGGATGAAAAAAGTGGAAATCACTAAAAAGTTAGACGAAATTGTGGCCTTTTCTGAACTCGAGGAATTTATTGATACACCGGTGAAGCGCTTTTCTAGCGGCATGTACGTTCGGCTGGCTTTTGCTGTGGCGGCCAATCTGGATTCCGAAATTCTGATTGCCGACGAAGTCCTTGCTGTTGGGGATGCCAAATTCCAGCGAAAGTGTCTCGGGAAAATGCATGATGTCAGCGAAAAACAAGGTCGTACCGTGCTTTTTGTCAGTCACAACAGTGAGGCTGTTCTCAATCTTTGCAACCGAGGAATCATTTTGGATCACGGGGTCGAAAATTACATAGCCAGTGATATTAAGGATGTTGTAGCGCGCTACAACGACATGACGAAAGATCAGTAACTGGATGATCGAAAGACTGAAGCATGATAGATCGTTTTCAAGAAATCATCACGCAGGCTGGAGAGGGATTGCTCCGCTGGCGCGACCGGCCTCTCGGCGGTGAGTGGCATGGCTCCCAGCTCAAAACCGAGGCGGATCGCGAAACCCACCAGCTGCTTTCCTCAGCTCTGATTCGCTTGCTAGCCATCCCAGTCATCAGCGAAGAAGATCCGGCATCCCACCTGCAAACCCGTCCCGAACGCTACTGGTTGATCGACCCCATCGATGGAACCGCCAGTCTTGCGGGAGGCTTCCCCGGCTTTGTCACACAGGCCGCGCTGATCGAACACGGTGCCCCTGTATTGTCCGTCGTCTATGCACCGGTACTCAAGCGGCTCTATACGGCTGAAGCAGGAAAGGGTGCCTTCTGCAACGGGGAGCGCATCCGTGTATCTTCTGATGAAAGCCGTCTGATTCTGGTCGACAACTATCCGCAACCCAAAGGGACCGCCGCTCGCATGATGACGGAACTCGGGTGTACCGGCTATCTGGAGTCGGGCAGCATCTCCCTCAAAATCTGCCGCGTCGCCGACGGTTCCGCCGATCTATTCTTCAAAGATGTCGTCGTACGCGACTGGGATGTTGGTGCTCCGATGTTGATCCTCAAGGAGGCTGGTGGCTTTTTCACCACCGTTGATGGACAGCTTTATCCGTTCAGCGGAACCTTGGAGAAAACGGGGTTAATCGCTGCGCGCAGTGCTGAGCTCTGTCAGAAAACTAGTTTATTATTATAGAGGTTTCTACCACCCGCTACGCTAGAGAGGCTCCGAGGGATAGAGAGGGTAGAGGGTTTAAAAGAAACTGTTTTCCGCTGATGCGGGGTCGATCTGTGAGCAGGGCGGGATTTAAATTGGAGAGTTCGTCTGCAAGCGGGTTTGAAAATGAATTTTTCATTTATAATTGTTCCCGTTTGTTTTTCTTCTCTGACTTGCTCGGCTGTTCCTTTAGCGTAGCGGGTGGTAAAAAATTGAAGTTCCAAGATTCCTCTTTCATCCTTCATCATTCATAGTTCATACTTCACGGCCAATGGAGACGAATATGTTAAACGTACTAGTCATTGCAGCACACCCCGACGACGAAGTCCTCGGTTGCGGCGGAACCATGGCCAAAATGGCGGCCGAAGGAAAACGGATCGAAATTCTGATACTGGGCGAAGGCGCAGCTTCACGCGGCGGATCAGCCGATGCCGAAATTAAGCGACTTCAGGCCGACGCCCGCAAGGCTGCGCAAATTGTGGGCGCAAAAAACGTCCGATTCGCCTCCTTGCCCGATAATCGTTTCGACAGCATCCCGCTGCTCGATATCATCAAACAGATTGAAGCGGTTGTGGACGAGGTGAAGCCTGAAGTAGTTTTTACCCAGCACGGCGGTGATCTGAATGTGGATCATGCCATTACCTTCCGCGCTGTGATGACCGCTCTCCGCCCCATGCAAGGCCAGAGTATTCGCGCCCTTCGAGCCTACGAAGTCGGCTCGGCCACCGAATGGGCGTTCCAGCGCTTCTCCCCGGTCTTTCGCCCCTCCCTGTTTGTGGACATCAGTGGGTTCATTGACCAGAAAATTTCGGCCATGGAAGCCTACGGATCGGAAGCCCGGCC
>JBBQSL010000164.1:0-7453 GCA_038213895.1 Kiritimatiellales bacterium
TACCACCTCCGCATCACTGACCGACCGGCGGTTCGGCTGCAATGTGATCGATTCCTTCGAAACCTCAGGCTCCGGTATTCTTTTCCGTTACGATTTCGATAATCCCAACACCGGGGATGGACTCGGCAACAATCTGGAAACGATTATTGGCCCCGGCGACTCCGGCGGTTCACTGCTGGTCGGCAATGCGTTGGTCGGCGTCAACACGTTTACCGAAGGCTACGGCGGACGCTTCGGCGACATCGGCGGCGGCGTGGCACTGAATAATGAATGGGGCTGGATCGCCTCCGTCACCAATCTTCCTGTTCCCGAGCCGTCGAGTATTCTGCTGCTTCTGTTCGGTTTCGCGGCACTTTTTATCCGCCGTGCGCTTGAAAAGAATGCCAGCGATTGAATTTTCCGGACTCTGGGAAAAAATCCGCTATACTCCGCCGCCGTATGAAAAAACATCCGGCATTTCACCGTACAGAACTGCTGATCGGCGAAGCGGCACTCAAGAAGCTTTCGGTGACCCGCGTGATTCTTTTCGGTGTCGGCGGCGTGGGGAGCTGGTGCGCCGAGGCACTGATCCGTTCCGGCATCGGTCATCTGACGATTGTGGATAATGACGTGATCTGCGTGACCAATATCAATCGCCAGCTTCAGGCCACGGCTAAAAATATTGGTCAGTCGAAAGTTTTAGCCCTGAGAGAACGGCTGCTGGATATCCGGCCCGATGCCGATGTCGTCGCACTGCAAAAAGTTTATAACCGGGAAACCTGCGGCGAGTTTAATCTGCCGCGCTTTAATTATGTAATTGATGCGATCGATAGTCTTTCGCACAAAGTTGAGTTGATTGCCTCGGCGATGGAAGCGGGCGTGATTCTGTTTTCCGCTATGGGCGCGGCGAATAAGCTGGATGCGACAACGATACGGGTGGATTCCATCTGGAAATCTCAGGGATGCCGACTAGCTCGTTTCGTTCGGAAACGATTGCGGCAGCGCGGCGTAACCGGCGACTGCCTCTGCGTTTATTCGGAGGAACTTCTAACTCCGCTCGAGATTGAACCTCCGGACGAGGCCGGCGATGCGTGGAGCGAAACCAAAGCGCAGGTCAATGGCTCCATGGTGCATATCACCGGGGCTTTCGGCTTCAACCTCGCCGGGCTGGTGGTTCAAGACGTTGTGCGGTCTGTTAGAGCATTTAACGAATGAAAGACCGTATCACCCATCGTCTCGCAGAGCCGACTCTACATTGTAGTGTTGGCTCTATGAGCCAATCTTTAAAATGTAATACGACATTTCAACCGTTACCTACTCTAGCACGCACTGATTCGATGTTCGCACGTGAAGGTTCCACCGGCTTCCAACTGACGGATGCCGGGCTTTTTCCAAATGTCGCCGTAGGGCTGATCCGGATCGGAATGCCCAAACCACGGTTCAATGCAGACAAACGGGGCGCCGGGCTTCGACCAGATGCCGAGTTGCGGGAAGCCGGGAAATTCCACCATTAAACGTCGGGAGCTGTTTTTTGCGCTGAGGGTGATTTGGTCCGATTTTGCATCCATGAAAACCAGGGCGTCGCGGTCAAAGAGGGTTTTGCTGAGCGGCAGGATGTTTGTATTTTTCAGAATGGACGCGGTTTCTCTGGAGAGCAGGCCTTTGCCGCTGAGCAAATGGGTGCGTACTCGAACGGGTAGCTGGCGAGGGTTTCTGCGGTTGGCAGAAGTTGGTAAACGAGGGTGTCGGCGGTTTGCTTAATTAGATTGAAAGTCATGTCACGTGCAAAGCCGTGCGGCGACAGTTCATAGGTTTTGCCGTCGAGTGTATAGCGGCCTTCATTTAGTTTTTACGCCGACAGTTAGAAGTCCGTTTGAAATCGAGTTCATTATTTATCTCCGTTGCTTAGTGCGGTTAGTAATAGCGACCAGAAACACAGTACGATATTGAAGAGCGGAAACTGCAGGGCCATCGGTAGGCTGTAGATAATGGCGACGGCAGGAATCCATACCGCCCAGATTGCAATAAGGATGGAAAGTAGTTCGATGGTAAAGGTTTTGCGCGAGAAACGCGCACAGGCCGTTTTGAACGAGAAATCGCAATTTTTCCAGTGCATGGTCACGGCGGCAAAGGGAACGGACCAGAGTGGACAGAAGAGAAATTGGTCGACCGCTGTTTTTTTTACAATCGTAAGGACGTCGGGCTGATCGCCAAACCAGAGGGCCTGTCCCTGATAGAGCAGGTCAATAATCCAACCGTTAAGGGCCCAGTATCCGGTCAGAAAAAGCAGATGTGAAACATACTGTTCACGCCGGATGGTTTTTTGTACGGCCATGAAGAGGAAAGGAATGAAGCCGCCGAAAAATGAAGCGGTGATGATCGGAAAGAGAGCGCCCATCCGTTGCTTGATTTCCGGGATTTTTAGCAGGAACTGATGGGTCGGCTGGTGGAAATAATAGAGCAGAACCATCGTCAGAGCGAACCCTTGCAGAATAAGTCCCGGTATAAAATTCTTTCTGGCAGACGCCAGTCCATTTTTAAAAATGATATGCATAAGGCGCGGTTTTTACGCTTTAGGTGAATGGTCTGCGATAAAAAAGCACGACAACTATTTTCGTTTGCGACGCTTCTGCTGTTTCGGGCCGTGCGGGCGGTCTCCGGTCAAGGTGACCTGCATTTTTTTCTGTTTACTGCGCGGCAGGCTTCCTTTTTTATTTTTAGCGGCGAACGCTGTCGCCGCCTTTTGCCCGGCGAGTTGAAAGTCGATAAATTTACGAGCCGTGTCCACTTTGACCAACTCCACTTCAACGAGATCGCCGATCTTGAAGATTTTGCGATAGCGTTGCCCGGTGGCGCGAGTTTTCGCGGCATTAACGTCGTAGCGGTCGTCGGTGATTGAGGCAAACGGAACCAGTCCGCGCTGGATGGTGTCGGTGAGTTCGACGATGAACCCTTTGTTGAGAACTCGGATGATACAGCCTTTGTAGGGACCGGTTTCACCTTTATAGAGCAGGTTGTTGTAGTACTCGACGCGGCGCAGTTCGATACTTTCCTTTTCGGCGGCATCGGCTTCAGTTTCGGTGCGGGTACATTGTGCGGCGATGGATTCAATGTCTTTTTCACGATAGGGCGTGGGCCTTTTCTCTTCCAGTGCGCAGAGCAGGCGGTGGATCACGAGGTCTGGGTAGCGTCGGATCGGTGAGGTGAAGTGGACGTAATCTTCGAAGGCGAGCCCGAAGTGCCCTGTGGGTTCGGACGAATACCCAGCGCGCTTGAGGTTGCGTAGGACGGCAAGGCTACCGGTGTATTCCAGCGGCGTGTCTTCGATTCTTTCCATCACGATGTTAATATCACTGCGCGTCAGCGGAAGGGAGTTGATACCGAGGGCTTGAAGTTCTGCGCCCATTTGCGCCCACTGTTCTTCATCCGGCTCTTCGTGAATGCGGTGGATGGCAGGCCATCCGGCTTCTTTGAGTTTGCGGGCGACGGCAATATTGGCCAGCAGCATGCACTCTTCAATTAATTGATAGGCTTCCTTGGCTTCACCTTTTTTGATTGAAGCGACCTTGCCGTTTTTATCCAACAGGCATTTGACCTGTGGAGTGTTTATTTCAAGCGAACCGGCGGCGATGCGCCGGGCGCGGATCGTGCGGGCGAGCGGACGGAGCGCATTGACCGCTGCGGCGACCTTGGCCGGAATACCTTGATCTGGGGTGCCGTCGAAAAGAGATTGCACCTGTTCATAGGTGAGGCGTGCATCTGAATGAATTATCGAGCTGAAGCTTTCCGCACCAGCCATTTCGCAGTTTTCATCCAGAAAAATTTCAACGGTATGGGCGAGCCGGTCAACGTGTGGGTTGAGACTGCAAATGCGGGTGGTTAGTTCTGTCGGCAGCATCATCACCACGCGATCGACGAGGTAAATGCTGTTGCCGCGGTGCAGCGCCTCTTTGTCGATGACTGAGTTTTTCGGTACGAAATGGGCGACGTCAGCGATATGAACCGAGAGCTTCCAACCGGTGGAAACTTTTTCGAGCGAAATGGCGTCGTCAAAATCGCGGGCGGTTTCGGGGTCGATGGTGAACGTCAGGCGTTTGCGCAGATCGTGCCGGTTTTTGTAATCCTCTGGGTGCAGTTCGTGTGGCATCTGTGCGGCCTCGGCGAGCACTTCTTCTGGGAAGTTTTGACGGAACCCGTGGGTACGCAATATGCACTGCATTTCGACATTCGGATCGTCGCGGTGGCCGAGAGCCTCAATTACATGGCCGGTGAGCGGTTTAAAAGGATCGTTCCATTCGTTGAGTTGAATCACCACCTTGTGATTTTCCGGCGTTTCTTCAAGCCCCTTTTCCCAGTCGGCGACGCGGATATCCTGAATCAGGCGCAGATTGTCGGGGATGACATAAGCGTAGTAGGGCGTGCGGCGCAGCAGTCCGACAATTTCGCTGTTTTTGCGCTCTAGCACCTCGACTACGCGGCCTTCGCGGTTTCCGAACCTTGGGGTGTCGGAACCACCGCGCCGGTCCGGTGCGGATTTTGGAAAAAGTTCGATCGAAACGCGGTCTTCGTGGAGCGCGCATTTGAGATCGTCGCGGGCAATGTAGATTTCTTCGCCGTTTTCGTCGGGCGCGAAAAGACCGAAGCCTTTTTCCATTACGCGCACGGAACCGGTGATCGTCTTAACGGCTGATTTTTTACCGGCGGCGGCCCAATGGTTCTTGCGCAGGCAGGAGACTTTGCCTTGTTTTTCGAGTGCGATCAGTGCCTGACGCAATTTATTGCGCTCGGTATCGTGCAGCCGGAGCGCCTTGGCGAGGTCAGGCCGACGGAGCGGCTGGTATTTTGGCTGGTTCAGAAGAGTTAGAATACGCTGTTCAAGCGGTTGATTTGTCATGTAGGGAGTTTAACCGCTGGTTTTTTTGAATCAACACTTATTCCGAACAGCTCTGGTTCAAGGAGATAAGCAACGTGCAGCTCCGCTCTCTGCCACCGCGCGGGATACCGTTTATCGGCAGGATACAAAGCGGCGTGGCTCTGAATACCGCTTCCCGCAGGCACTCCAAAAGTTTAGACGACTGCCCTTGCACGCCGGAAATCTCATCGGTGCGGTGTGTACAGCTTTTCAAGGTATAGCTTCGCGCTGTTGCTCCAGAGGAAGCGCGCTTCGGCGGCCGCTTTACAGAGGGTCTTCCATTTCTCTGGTTCGGTGGCACGTAGGTGCAAGGCTTCTTTTAGCGCGGCGGCCAGGTTGTTGACTTGTTCGTAAAGCGTTGCTCCGGTAAACCCGAATCCGTTGATGCCGGGCTGAACGGTGTCGCGCAGTCCGCCGGTACGATGGACGAGGCACGGTTGGCCTTCACGCATGGCGAGCATTTGTCCGATGCCGCACGGCTCGAAGGAGCTAGGCATAAGAAATAGGTCGCCGGATGCATAAAGGTTTTCTGCCGCTTTATTGGCGTAGCTGTTCAGAAAAAGAAAGTTGCTGTGCAGGGCGCTCATTTCGGCTAGGAAGGCCTCGGTTTCGCGGTCGCCGGTGCCGAGCAAAATGTAGAGGCCTTTCGGGCCGATGGCTTTCAGGATTTTTTCAAGCCCAGTCAATCCGCTGCTGCCCGGTGTTTTTAGCAGGAGCATTTTTTGATCAACGATGCGGCTAATGCTGACGGCGATAAAGTCGGTTTTATAGCGTGCGGATTCCAGTTTTTCCAATCGTTGGAATGCGATGTTGTCGGCAAATGTGAGTGTTGCGCGGCGCGACACCCAGTGGGCAGCTTCCGCTTTCAGTAGGCTGATGAGTTCGCTGACCGTTCTTTTTGGCGTCTGGGTCACTGGATATTCACAGCCGTTGAGAATGCCGTGCAGGCGGCCTTCTGCCACAGCGCGTTGTAGGTCGCCATCGAGTCCTTCTCCGCCAAAAAACTGCGGTGCGCGGCTGGGTTCAAGAATTTCGTCTGCATAGGTGGGCGAAACCGTATGAACGGCGTCTGCCAGCCGGATGCCGATGGCCATCGGATTTATACAGTCGATCCAGCGTGGGTCGCGCAGTTCGCCGGGAATTTCACTGCCGAAGTTGATGTCCGGATACCAGCTTTCGAGCGAAGAGCGGTCGCCGCTGAGCGGGCGGATACCCTGAAGTGCGAGGTTGTGGATGGTATAAACGGTGCGAAGGTTTTTCAGTGCACTGCACGTTGGGTCGTATTTGCGTAAGAGCAGTAGAAAGGCGGCGTGCCAGTCGTGCAGGTGTAAAACATTGAGCGGGCCGAAGAGGTTTGCTTGGATTGCGGCGGCGACCGTGGCGCAAAAGCAGGCGAATTTGCTGGCGTCGGTAGCGAAGGGACGTCCGAGCGGGTCGTTGCTGTAGATGTCGTACTGTTCTCGTTCGGCGTTGTAGTGGAGAAAATTGGGGTGATCTATGACGTAGTGTACGGAATACCCAGCCTCTTCGGTGCGTGGACGAACCCGGTAGAGCGTTGCTTCATCTGGATGTCCTGCAAAGGTGAAATGGATGGAGGCTACTCGGACGGAACCGGCTAGTTCGTGTAGAAAACCGTAAGCGGGGGTAACGATTGAGGTATGGCATCCTAGATTGGCGAGGACCGCAGGAATATCGCGAATTACATCGCCAATACCGCCGACTTTACAGCGCGCAATGCCGTCATTTTCTGCCGAAACCATTAAAATATTTAGAGGTGTAGTCATGGGGGTGGAAAGTATCAGAGGGGTCTTCTGGCGGAAAGAAGCTTTTTTGGCTCCGCGCTACTTTGCGTGGATAAATTCAGACAGGATAACGGGATCGACAGGATGGTTTTAAATAATTAAGGACCCCGAGCGAATGCGACGGATAATTTTCGAAGAAAATAACGCAGGGGTTCAAATAATTTGTCTAGACTTTCCCTCCCATTATTTTGACCCAAATTATTTTGATTTAAATATTCAGGGTTTAGTGTCGCTTATCTATCTAATTATAATAAAAAACTGGCCTGTTTTATGGTTTAAAAAATAATGACACCTTAAACAGATGCGTTTTTTATTAAAATTTAATGATGTTTTTCTTGTCGTTATAAAAATAGCATGTATTTTGTATGAACATTTTTTGACATTATATTTTTAAGGAGCGAAACAATGGATAAAACAGTTATGGATGGCGGGCAGGCTTTAATAAAATGTCTGGAGGCGGAGGGCGTCGAGTATATCTTTGGATATTCTGGCGGTTCGGTTATTCCGATTTTTGATGCCATGGTTACCACGCCCAGCAATATAAAATTCGTTCTGGTTCGCCACGAGCAGGGTGCAGCACATATGGCCGACGGCTACGCCCGCGCCACCGGAAAGCCTGCCGTTACGCTCGTCACCAGCGGCCCCGGCGCCACCAACGTTATTACCGGAATTATGACGGCACAAATGGACTCCGTCCCGATGGTTGTCCTGACCGGCCAGTCCGTTTCGTGGATGATCGGTAAAGATGCGTTTCAGGAAG